>CAYNEU010000491.1:0-3596 GCA_964396275.1 uncultured archaeon
CACCTTCATGATACTATAGGCTTTTATTTCTGTCTTATAAAAAAGGAAAACTAATAAATTTGGTGAAATTTGGTCTATATGAATTTAAATATATAGAAGATAAAAAAATTCATAAGCTAACATTATTAATGGTTATAAGGGAGTATTAGTGGGTGAAATCCTCCCTTTTATAAAATTTAAGATATAATCAAGAAATATATTTCTTTTATTTATTGATTTTCTCTCAAATAGATACCCTTATCGCTTAAAGTAATAGCCATAATATCTTTAGGTTTAAGATCTTCTAGAACTTTACTATTAAATTTAGATTGTGCTATTGCTATAATTTCGTTCAATTTGTTAAAAATTAATAATAAATCCCCTTTTTCTAAATTAGAAGGTATTTTGATAACCATATTCTTTAAAATATTGTTTCCATATAAAACTGATTTTTCTCCCTTATTATTAAGATGTACTCGTTTAGCTTCAGAAAGAATTCCCTGCTTGTATAGAAATTCTGCACCCTCTAAGCTAACATAAAAATCTCCCTTTTTGATAAACCCAAAGTATAACCCCGCTGAATAAATCTTAATTTTAAGTTCAATTGAATCTAATCTTTTTAAAGATTCATTGGAAATCAAGTAAATAGTAGGGTAATTTATTTTTAAATTTGACTCGATTAGTGAAATATATAATTTATTCTTAGAGCTTATTAAAATTTGCAATATATTAGGAGAAATTTTAGATAAGGATTTAGAAATGATTTCTTTCTCAATTTGATTAATTTGCCTGAAATTTGAAGATTCCATCATATTCAATTAAAATAGAAAGAAATAAGAAGTGTTATTATTATTAATCTATAAAGGTATTAAAAAATAGTGTTATCTAAAAATGGGTATTCGAAAGATAGAAGATGAGATTGATCTAAAAGAAGCGATGAAAAAAAAAGCTGCTGAACTGAAAATGAAAGATATGCAAGCAAAAGCGTCTGTTGAAAAATTTACAAAAGATAAACTGCGAGAATTAGCGAAGAAGCATGGTGTTTTATTAGCGTTAACACCAGAATTAAGAAAAGAAGTAAAAGAATTGCAGAATAAATATAATATTCCCACTTCAAAAATTATTACTGAGCAAATAACCGAGCATGATGTATTGAGAAAATTCTCGAAAATTGATCACCAAAAATTAGGAATGTTAGCATACCAAAGAGTATTAATGAGTAAAGAGGAAACTGGAGGGATTATCCCATTATCAGAAGTCTTTGAATTAGTAAATACAGGAATTTTAAATGGCAATATTGAAGTAAAAGATGTCGAAAAATCTTTACGATTGTTGAAAAAAACGAAGGTAATTGAGGATATAAACCAATTAGATTCAGGATCCACTATTATAAGATTTTTTCCTATTGAATATACAAGTGATGAAGCAAAGGTTGTAGATTTGGCCAACAAGAAAGGTGTTCTTACTTTAGAAGATGTATGCGCTAGTTTGGAATGGTCACAAGATCGTGCTCTCCGTGCTTTAGAATCCCTAGAAAAAAGTGGTATTGCAAAGTTTAGAGAAAATATCTTAACTGGGAAACAATGGTATTTCCCATCTTTATAATTAAATTGATTATTCTAACTTTATTTTAAAAGCTATCTGTCCATTCTCTAATTTCATAACTTTTGCTTTACGGTTTTTTGCTAGAATCTTAAAAATTTCTTCCAAATCTTCAAGTGGAAGTGAACTAAAATCTTCTTGTTTTGCTTCTCTGAGTTCATAAATCATAATAGGTTCGATTTTTCCATTTTCATATGCCCAATTATATATTTCATCTGACCATACATCAAGTGTTTTCCAATATACTCTTAATTTGTCTTTCTTTTTTGAAAGCCATTTCGCTTGATTTTGATTAATTAATTCCTCAGCAATTTCTATTATATATTGTTCACGTTTTGTGAAGTTTAAGAATGGTTTATGAGAAATTAATTCTCTTGTGTATATTATATGAAGCACAGCAAATCGTGCATAGTCAAAAAGGACTTTTGCCCATTCTGTTTTCCAAGAGACATAATCATTTTTATTTTTACTTTTATTAGGCATAGTATACATGAATTTTTTCCTTTCTTCCTCGAGCCAAGGATAAGCATCTAATAAATTATCATAAGCAGTTAATTTTTTTTCTATTAAACCCTTTTCTCCGATAATTTCTTCTTCAAGAGATTGCAAATCTGCTTCGATCTGATCAGCATGTTGTTGATACAATTTATTATCAATCTCACCTAGTTTAGATGATAAAATCTCTTCAAGTTTGTCAAATTCATCTTCAATATAGTCTAATTCTGTTGTCTTAATCTCTTCTTGCTTAATGATTTGTTTTTGAGTTGCTTCTGTTTCCAATTGTTCTTTTTCTTTTTTTAACTGTCTTAACCTAGCAAGCTCATTCCTTAATTCTTTTAGCTCTTTTTCGGCTTTTACTTTAACTTCCTTTGGTATTTCACTTGATTCTTCTCTTTGTCTTTCCATTTTAATCATTTATTTTTCTAATATTCTCCAAATTCTTCTGCCCATGCATTATATTGTTTTAGCATTGCTGTATTGGTCATCGGTTTTACTTTTTTAAGTGTTTTTTTGAAATCTTTTAATGTGATAGATCTAACCTTTACCTCTTTGGATGAATCTTCCAAAAGCCCGCCCATATCTAATTCACGTACGGGCAGCATTATTACCTCACGACATACATTTGCAATATCTCTACCAGAATAACCTTCAGACCTAACTGCTAATTCAACAAAATCTTCATTTGTCAATGCTGAATCTACTCCTTCGGTGTGGATTTTAAAAATCCCGGCTCTACCCTTTAAATCTGGAAGAGGTACATGCACTCTTTTTTCAAATCTACTTAGCATAGCATTATCTATATCCCAAGGACGATTTGTTGCCCCTAATACCAGTAATGGTTTTCCATGACCTGATTTTAATCCTTGTATTTCGCTTAATAGTTGAGTTTTAACTCTTCGCTCACCACCACTCTCAGCCCCTTCTCCCCGTTTTGTTGCAACTGAATCTATTTCATCCATAAATATTAAACTAGGCGCTTTTAATCTTGCGACTTTAAATAAAGAACTGATTAATTTTTCACTTTCACCTAACCATTTGCTCAGTAAATCAGCAGAAGATGCACTAAAAAAGGTAGCATTACATTCAGTTGCAGCTGCTTTAGCTAATAATGTCTTACCGCATCCAGGAGGTCCAAAGAGTAATATTCCGGACCAAGGCTTTCTCGCGCCAGTAAATAATTCTGGTTTTGCTATTGGTAAAACTATAGCTTCTCTTACTGCCTGTTTAACATTTTCTAATCCTGCAATATCATCCCATTTTACATTAGGAGATTCTGTAACACTAGTACCCGATATCATATCAATGAGTTCTTGTTCTTCGGATGATACTTCGCCCTCAGATTTATCAGCATCCCCCGACCCACCTGGGCTTATACTAGGTCTTGCACCTCTAGGTCTAACTCCACCAAGTTGAGATTTCAATATTTTTGCGCGATCAACATATTCTTCGATGTTTTTTTGACATAATATCCTCATTTGAGGATTTTTATTGTATTTCATGAACTGCATTAAGAT
>CAYNEU010000492.1:0-1673 GCA_964396275.1 uncultured archaeon
ATATCATATGCAGGAGCGCCATCATATACTCCTACGGTAGGAGACGTAATTGCAATTAAAGGATTAGCAGTGTCTTTGGTAACTTGCGTCATAAGGGAATATATATTATTAACGGTATCATTTGCAAAAAATGTTATATTAACTATTCCATCAGGCAGAAAATTCCAACCATTTTGATTAATGGATTCATTATTTTCAAAAAAATATTTTGTAGTGTTAACATCTAATATATACCACATCTCATCTAAATTAGGATCCTCTATCTCAACTGTAAATTCTGGAGCAGTAGCATTAAAAAAGCCACCTAGTGGTGATAAAATATTAAGAGTTGGTTCAATTATATCAATTCTAACTATAAGATCTGTTTGTCCTACTTCTCCTAAGGTGTTATTTGCATAAAATCTAATCGTTGCAGTTCCATTGGATAAATTATTCCATAGACTTTGATTAAATGTTCCTGTTACATTTTCATTCAGGACCCCTTCTAATTCAATAGGTATGGAAGTTTTTCCTGTTTCTATGAATTCATACCATGTAAAGTTTGCTAATCCATCAATAATAGTTATTGAGAAGTTTGGAGCTAATTTTCCATATAAGTTATAGTTAATTGGAGAATTAATTTTAATACTTGGAGCAGTTGATAGTTTTAAGGAAGTGTCTTCGAAAATTGAATGATCTTTTATATTTTTAAAATTACTTTCGAGATTAAGATTTGTGGAGATTAAAAAGATGAATAATAAAAAGTAGCACAATATAATCAGACTATAATATAGACGTTCATTATTTTTCTTTATATATCGCTTAAAAAAAATAAAGATATAAATTAATGAGATCCAAATCTGAACTATAAAACCTAAAGTTGTTGAATTAAATGATTCACTTTTAGTTGATAAAATATTAAGAGACTGTTTAATAACATCAATTCTAACCAGTACATCAGCATGTCCTACTTTTCCTAAAGGATTAACTATAAAAAATCTAATGGTTACATCTCCATTAGGTAATTTATTCCATAAATTTTGATTAAACGTGTCGGATATATTTTCATTATGAATTCCATTTATTTCAATAGGTACTGAACTTTCTCCTGTTTCTAAAAATTCATACCAATAATATTTTCCTAATCCATCAAGAATAGTTAATGTAAAGTTTGGCGCAATACTACTATATGAAGTATAATTAATCGGTGAATTTATTAAAAATACAGGAGGTGTTGATGATTTAAAAGCATACTCACTATAAATTAAATTATCCTGTATGTTTTCAGAATTATTGTTCAGATTAGATTTTATTGATGATAATAAAAATAAACTTAAAATACAACAAAATAATGATGTACAAAATATAATACGTTTTGATTTTTTCTTTGTATGTCGCCTAAAACAAGTGGAAATATAATTCAAATTTATCAATCTCTTTTAGCACATTTAATATTAAAAATTACCATTTCATATTTATATTGAAAATCTTCTTTCATTTTTCACGGAATTATATCATCTTAAAAAAATGGATTAGAAATAAATATTTTTAGTGAATTTTTTCTATATATATATTGCTTTTTCCCTTTTCTCTCAGAAAGAAGATGAAAACTAAAAAAATCTGAATAATAATACGTTTTTAGAATTTATAAGACTTGACTTAAGGGATACATCAAACAATTTCGAATTATCTCT
>CAYNEU010000493.1:0-3993 GCA_964396275.1 uncultured archaeon
ATTATTTTTTAAATTTAGGAAATTAATACATTATAGTCTAAATTACTAAATTATACTCTCGATAATTAATAAATATTGAATATATATTCCAATTTCTATTTTACTTTAGTTCCTATAACACCGAATTAAAAAATACTCCAATGGTTTGGATTATTATAAATTATCATTCATTTGTTCATTTTAAGAAGTCTAATCCTATTAATAATCTAATAAAACTTATGTAAAGTTTTTTAAAGTGGGGAACATAATTTTTAATCTAAGTCCAATTTGTACAAAAAAAAATTATAAAAAAAAGTGTTTAAAATGAGTGAAACAGAAAAACTTACAGCAGTAAAATTACTCGGTTTTATAGGAATGCTTTTTCTAGGTTGGGATGCTATAACCTATTTTTACGCTGCAGGTACAGGTACTGAGTTATTTGTTCTTTTTGGAATATTAGAACTCATATTTGCTATAGTGATTTTTCTTGGTTTAAATTACTGGGAGTTAATACCAATCAAACTTCCATTTACTTGGTGGCTTTTACTTGTCATTGGTGTTGTTACTTTAATTTTTGGATTTATCAATGATGCCCCCTATGGAGCAATGACGCAATCATGGTGGACGGGAGCGATTATTATTCTGGCAGCTTTAATAGACCTATTTGCTGAAAAGAAAGGTTGGAAAGTATCAAAAATTATGGCAACCCTCGGTGCTGCTTTCGGAATCTACGATTGTATTGCAATTTTCCTGGGTATGGGTGAGGTGACAGGAGCCGGTGGTACTGTAGCGACGAGTGTCGTCCTAAATGGTGTTTTTGGATTAATCTTAGCAATTATATTGATAATAATCATTTTCGATTTTATCGATATAAAAATTCCCTATGAATGGTGGGTTCTCCTTATAATTGGCATTGTGTTCTCTTGGTGGGTAGTAGGATCCGCAACTACTATGGCTGGGTGGTATTTCTTCTTCACTGGAAATGCAATACCAATAGTAGGTTGGAGTGGCCAGTTGCTTTTAATTGCGTTTCTATTACTTATCTTAGATTTCTAAAAAAATCTTTAATTTTTTCTTTTTTTTTTATTTTTATTTAAAATTTGACTAGAATGAGAAGTATTAATAGATCCATATAAAAAGTTAGAATTAAATAAATTTATTTCCATAAAAATTACTCTTTAAGACTATTCTTCTTTTTTTTAGGATAATCTACAACCTTATTAAAAAGTAAAGGAAGCATTTCTAGATATTTTTCTTCATCAAGGTTTTTCAAGATGGTTTGAGAGATTTCTTTTAAGATTTCTTCATAATCTTCAGGATCTTCAAGCATATTTAACATCAAAATAAAAAAATAATCCGAATCAGAGCCCGAATAATAAGTTACAAAATTGATATTTTCTAAAGTTAGACTTACAATCCCTGCTTGTTTACTAAATTCATGTAAATTTAAAATTTGCATTAAGGTCTTATCAGTAATCTTAAATTTTTTCTCTGGATATTTTGCTTTAATCTCCATACCGCTGCGTTCATCATATTTCATGAATATTAGCCCATTTGGCATGATACAATCTACTCTTGAAGCATTTCTTTAGATAAATAGGGATGTACTTTCATGATGTTAAAATTATTCTTTTTCATTTCTAAAAAGTATTTCTTTTCTATTTCATATTCCTCTTGTGCCCAATTTAAAATTTCCTCCTTTGTATAAAATTTTCCCTTTAAGACTTGTAAACCCTTGCATTTCTTAGTATAATTTTCAAAATTCTTTTTACTAGATACCATCATTTGCCAAAACGGAAATGATCTACATTGGAAGGGTCGGGCTGTATGAACACTACACTTATTTCCTTTTAAGAAATGACAATGCTCATCTTCTCCAGTAAATCTAAATCCAAGGGTTTTATATCTATAAGTTTTGCCTCTTTCAGCTCCAGGTTCTTTCCAGAAAAAGCTATCATCTACTACTTTTAGATATTTTTTTGCGAAATCTCTTAAACCTTTTTTTCCTTTGATTTTTAAAAAATCTGCTAATTTAAGTATATCATCTTTATATAAATAGACTTCACCATCATTGAACCCAGTACAACATTTACCACACATTTGGCAAGAGAATTCAATTCCATTTTCGAGAATTCTAGTAATTTTTATCTCTGTTGAAGTCAAAACCAAAAATATCTCTTACATTTTAGATTAATAAATAATATACATGTATTTAATTAATATTTAAGTATTACTTCATTGAATATATTAGGCAATAAACAAAAAGGAGTTTAAATTTTTGGCTAAATTACTAAACCCAAGTGATAAAAAAGATTTAGATTTTCAATTTATAAATGAAACATTATTAAACTTGGAAAATTCTTTAAAAAAACATGAAATTCAAAATGAGTTGGAGTTTGGAATATGGTTAGAAGATTTTGAGAATATATATGGTAAAAAACAAGTGGATATACAATTATATCTTGTTTTTGCTTTAATCTATTTCATAGGATACTTATTTATCTCAAAATTTATTTTAAACAATGAAAGATTAATAACACAAGATAAATCATCATTAAAGAATTTTAGAAATTTTGAAGATAATTTAAAATCCAATTTTAAAAACCTTAATATTTTTGAGATGGTGTATTTCAATCCATTATTCTCTCTTTCTGAAAAAGAAGATTTATCTATTTTTAAAGATCTTATTTCAAGAATTTCCAATTATCTTTTCAAATTAGAAATTAATCCCGAATATATTTTTGATTATTTAATTCAAACCATAATTTCTCCGCTTATTAGACATAAATCTGGTGAATATTATACTCCTCAATTCTTGGTAAAACAGATGATTAGAGACGCCTATTCTTTTGGAGAATCTATCCTTGATCCTTGTTGTGGTTCGGGAAATTTTTTAACTGAAGCAGTAAAACATATTCTTTCTCAAAATGAGACCATGGAGAGAAAAATCACTGCAATAAATAATATATATGGTTATGATATAAATCCGATCTCAATTTATGTATCAAAGATTAACCTATTCTATCTGTTAAAAGAAAATTTTGCGGATATTAATTTAAATCTATATGTTTTGGATTTTTTATTTCAAAAAGAGAATGATCTTAATAAAAAATTCGATTTAATAATAGGAAATCCTCCATGGTATACCTATCGTGATATAGAAACTGTTGAGTATCAAAATAAAGTCAAAAAACTATCTGAACAATTAGAATTAAAACCTCTTCCTAAGAATCTGTTAAATTTAGAAATATCTACTTTATTTTTTGGTAAAGCAAACAAGACATTTATGAAAGAAAGGGCGAAAATATTTTTTGTAATGACGAAAGGAGTCATTACAGGCTCCCATGCTTCTAGATTTCGTAATTTTAAAGGATTTTTTAATTTAAAAATTTGGACTTTTGATAGAAAAATTGAAACTTTATTTAATATCGATTTTATTTGCTTATTTGGACAGAAATCGAAAACACCAAAACGAAATTCTAATGAGCAGATTAAAAGTTATCACTTTACATTAAAGAATGAAATTAAAACAATTGAGTATTTTAAAGATGTAGAATTGAAATTGGAAAGAGAAGAACTATTGTTGCCTTATTTAATTGAAGAAAAAGCAGGAAAGATGTATACTAAAAAATTTGTCTTACAAGAAAACTTAAATCACCTCTATCCATTAGAAGAAAGCCATTATAAACCTTTATTTCATAAAGGAGCCGATTTAAATCCGCGAAATCTAATATTTATAAAATTTAATAGTATAGATAATTCATTAGCGAATATAACTCCTGATAAGCGAATATTCAAAAGAGCTAAAGCCCCATGGAATAAAATAGAATTTGAAAATGAAACCATTGAAAAAAAATATGTCTTTAAAGTAATTAAAAGCACAGAATTAGTTAAATTTTATGTATATAATTACTACCACGTGTTTTTACCACTTACAAAAACAGATTTAAACTTCAATTATGATAAATTAGAGAAATTTGGTAGACTATTTTATGATAAAATAAATCAACTATA
>CAYNEU010000494.1:0-4093 GCA_964396275.1 uncultured archaeon
ATTATCGGTATATATTTTATTTTAAAATTTATATTTATTGACTCTCGTAAACTCATACACAAAATCCAATCTTTTAATTATCGGAAACCATCTAAGGTTAGATTCAAACCTTTTACTCGTAAGCATTATAAACCAAAAAAACCTCATACCGAATGGTGATTAAAAAATGAAAGGGTTCTGTTATATCGTATTGATTTTAGGATTTTTTATTTTTTATCAGCAAAATCCAGTTTATTCTATTGTCATCATTGTGTTGTTTATTGGAGTATATTTATTTTTTAAATCCAGATCTTCAGGCTCACATAATGGAGTTTTTGGATTCTTTAGTGGAAAGAATGCTCAGCAAGGCAATAGAATGGATGATTTAATTACTTTGATGGTTATCCAACAATTAATGAATAAATCTTCTCAAAATAATGAATACACAATAAAAAATGATAGAAAAGAAGAAAAAGATAAGCAGATAGATAAGATAAAACAAGAAGTTCTTGAATTACTAGACGAAAATTAAAATGCTCTCAGAAATAAATTTTTTTATAGGGATTAAGAAGTTATTTTGTCATCATAATATAGTCTCTATCTCTGGAAAGTCAGGTACTGGTAAAACTGCTCTTGCCCTTCAATTAGTTGAGAATCTCATAACTTATGAAGAACCGTATACACAATCATGTATCTGGATTCAAGCAAATGAATCTTTCCCAATAAAACGATTAAATCAAATGTTAGCGGATTATCCTGAGAAAGTGGATTATATTACGGAGAATGTGTTTATTATACCTCAAGATAATCCTATTCATAATTATTTGGAACAGTCTTCTATACTACAAAAAATAGTATCCCCCTCTACAGCTCTTCCTCCATACTTAAAATATATCGTTATTGATAACATATCTCACCATTTAAGATTTGAGATTACTCAATATGCTAATTTGAATTGTCTAACATTATTAGATAGCTTTTATGAGACACAATTATTGCCAATAATATTATTTTGTAAACGAAATGATATTGTATTGATTTTGATTCATGAAGTTACTTATAGTCCTAGCCTACAGAGAGTTAGACCTTTCTTTTATAAATTATATGATAGGATAGAAACAATAGATATTGTCTTAAGTAATGTCTGTAATAGTGAAAAAAAAAATATGTTCATTTCATTCAATCGATCACAGTGGAATTTTCAATTCTTATTAGGTAATAATGGAATATCCCTCCTTTGATCCGTCTATTTTTCTTTAAATACTCTTGTTATATAGATACTTCATGGAAATAAATTCACTAAGTACAGAACCAACGCCCCATCTTACTCAAGAAGTAGTAAAATGTGGGATTTGCAGAAATGAACTTAGACGTGGAGCTTCAATATATCAAGAGGGACTTACTTTCGGAGTAGTGTGCGAAAGATGCTATAGGAAAAATTCACAAGAAGACCTTGAGCTCATGGCAAACATGTTCTTAGCATATGGAGGATATTTTGGAATGTTAAGACAGAAAAAATTCTCTGTATATAAGACGATAAAAAAGCTCATTTTAAAAATGCAACCAGAGAAAGAACCAGATACATTAATAGAAATGAATATTAAAATGATGCACCAAGCCTTACTTTATGGTGTTACACCAAAAGAACTTATACAAGGATTAAAAATTCTCTTGGGAGAATAAATTTTTTTTCTTTTTCCTATTTTCTGCTTTTTTTTCTTTAAATAATCTAACTTGTATACCAATCTAACAAAATTACTAAAAAAGAGTTGATATACAAAAAGAATGGCAGACTTAGATCAAGTAAAAGGAATCAATGCTCGCCAAATAAAATTATTGCAAGAGAATGGAATAAGCACTGCGGAAGCTTTAGCGATGAGTCCTCATTCAACCGTCGCCATAATTGACGGTTTAGGTGACAAGACCGCAAAGAAGCTTATTTGGAACGCAAGAAATGCGTTAGGAATGACCGATTTTACTCCTGCTGCTAAGATAGATGATAATGTAGAATATTTTACAACTGGTTCTGCTGAATTAAATCGAATATTAGGAGGAGGCTTTCAAACAGGGAAGTTAACCGAAGTGTATGGACCATTTAAATCTGGAAAAACAGCCTTAGCACATACAATATCAGTTACGGTTCAATTACCAGAAAAAAATGGGGGAATTGATGGCACAGTTGCCTACGTTGATACAGAAAATACCTTTTCAAAAGAAAAGATTAAGCGTATTGCTAAACGATTTGAACTGAATCCAAAAGATGTACTTTCACGAATATTTCACGCAAGGATTTACTCATCAGATCACCAAGCTCAAATGATCCAAAAAGCTGAATCGCTTTGTAAAACTCGTGGAGTTCGTTTAATAATAATTGACAGCTTAATGGCATTATTGAGGGCAGAATATATCGGTATTGGAAAATTGGCTCCACGTCAGGCAGTTCTTAATAATATGATTCATGGATTATCCCGAGTAGCCGAAACATATAATTGCGCAGTCTTACTTACAAATCAAGTAGCTACCAGAATGATGGGAATGTTCTCAGCAGATGACGCCATTGGTGGCAATATAGTAGCTCATGGTTGTCATTTTCGGGTCATGTTTAAGACGAAGGGCTTCTCATCAAACAACTCATTAAAGCGTAGAGCTGTAATTGTAGATGCACCCGATTTACCTCCGGAAGAGTGTGAATTCTTTATAACTGGAGCAGGAGTTGCGGATACAGATAAAGTAGACATTTCTGAATCACCTGGATTAGATTTTAAAATCGAGACTTTATATGAAGAGGATGATTCTCAAGAAGCTAATGAAGAATCGGGCGAAGATATCTCATTAATACAAGTTAAAGGTATTGGCAAGGGAACCATGGAGAGTTTAAATGCTCAAGGAATAAAGACAATATCAGACTTAATATCAGCAAATCCAGAAGAACTTTCGGCTAATATCTCAGGAGCTTCGGTAAAAACAGTAAACGATTGGCAAAATAATGCGAAAGCATTAATGAATTCTTAAATCTTATTTTTTTACTATTAATTATCTATTTCTTTAATCATTTTCTTTACATTTTATTAATATTAGGTTTAAAAACAATGAAAAATTTGAGCTAATTACAAATGGTAATTACAGAAGTTGAAAAGATCATTGACGAATTGGTGGAACTCGAATGGTATAAAGTAGCAGCAGTTACCGTTATGTCGAGTAAAGGTAAAATAATTTATCAAAAAGGCGCTAATTGGGATCTAACCAACGAATCAAAGACTATTCTGGATACACTCAAGGGTAATACATCCCTCAACTTAATGGGAGTGGACTTTACGGTTGTATATAATACTCCTGAAGCTATAATAGGAACAGACAAAGCAGGGAATGGGCATGTTGCTTTAGCCCCATTTAAAGGAGGAATACTAGTATGTTATATCATGCCTAAGGCGGATCCACACAATTCACTAACGAACATCCAGAATACAGCGTTGAAATTGAATGGGAAGGTTTAATTATCTAAATAATGCTATAATATCAATCTTTAAATTTTAATTTAAGTCTTTATTTCTGAGAGAATTGAAAATCAGGCCAAATTTCTTTCACAAAGGAATAATGCTTGTCCGAAGTCATGAGTGTTAAATTTAAATTATAACATATAGCTGCAATAAGAATATCAAAAGGAGGGAGGGGTTTCCTATCTTATAAAGAGCTTGAGATAAAATTATACTAAATTCATAGTCTTGATTACTTGGGTATATAATTTTTAATCTATTAAAATATTCTAATGATTTAGGAAACTCAATAATATTGAAAATAGTAGTATACCCTTCAATTTCCTTTCTGTTTGACTTCTGAAAATCTATTAATCTGTTTGTATCGAATAAGTTCTCTCCCATTCTAAATGCCTTATTTTTTTATAAATTTCAATTGCTTTATCAAATGGGATATTTTCCATAGAGAAGCCTTCTTTCATTACTCTCTCTCTTAGTTCTGAAATCTTTTCAATATTAAGGTTCTCGAGTCTATCTAAATATCTTTCAATCATTTGTCTATATAATGTACTCCACTTTATCTCATTAAATTTCTTCATTCTTTTGTAGAGGTCCTCAGATACTGAAAACGTTATGTTTGG
>CAYNEU010000495.1:0-1944 GCA_964396275.1 uncultured archaeon
TCTTTTGTTTGAATAATTGAGTCTTTATCTGATAAATTAAAGATAAGTATAAATCCTTGCGCAAAATTCACGCAATTCTCTAAATTCTCGAAATCTTTACATTCGAATTCTCTTATCTGATTATCATATTTTAAAATTTCGAGGTTCTCAATAACAACCTCATAAATTCTACTTGGTAAATCATTTCTTTTAATATTTAAGAATTGTATTAATTCAATATTCTTTAAAAACGTTGTTTTACCCGCTCTTGGAGCACCTATGATAAATATTTTCTTTATAAGACGTTTGTCCCTTATAGGGGTTTCTAAACCGTATTTAGGCGCTAACTCTTTAAAATATTTGTTGAAAATATCTAAAAATCTACGTTTTAATTCCTCATTGGCTAATTCTAAAGGGTATTCACTAGAAATAGAACTCTTCTTTGTATGCAGAATTGTCGCTAATTCATTTTTTAATTTGCTAATCTCAGATGCAAATTCTTCTAAAACTGGTGCTTTAGAATCCAAATATTTGAATACATCTACAATTTCATCCTTAAAGATTGCCGCTTTGATCATGTAAGTAATCATCATTAATTCTTGACCCCCCCGCGCTAAATTAGAGTCAATATGAAAGATATGATTAACCGTTTGAAATTTCCTGTAAGCAAAAATAAAAGTGCCTTCCTCATCATTGAATTCAAGAATTCGATTTATGTCTGGTGTATCTGAATTTTGAACTAATGGTTCGCTTGAATACAATGTACTAGGACCAATAACCTGGTCAAAGTAAGTAATACATAATATCTGGTTTTGAGTCATTGTTAAAAAAATAAGAGTCTTTCCAATATAAAATTTTTAATTGTAAATAATATAGAGATTTAATTTCATAATTTAATAAAGTTAATTTTTTTGGATTATGGGAAATCTAGAAAAAATTTAAAGATAGCAATTTTCTTAATATTTTAAAAGAAATAATCTATTGTGATTCAAATGGGAGATTTTAAAAAGATGGAGCAAGCTTATAAAGCTTCTTCTAAAATACTGGAAAAAAGAATGGAAAAAGAGCGTCCGACCGATCTCAATATCCTGAGAAAAGTGAAAAAATCATCGATAATTATAGTTACTGGCTCTTACGACAAAATTGAATTAGTTTTAGAACTAATAAACGTTCCATTTATTTTAATTCAACCTTATGAGGTTAGTCAGATTGAATTAAGAGCAGATCAAATCTTAATTATTAATTGTCCAGGGAACGTAAATGATGATGCATTGCCCAAAATTAAAGAGTTTGTTAAAGAGGGGGGATTTCTCTTTACTACTGATTGGGCTTTACAAAATATTCTTGAAAAAATATTTCCTCGTTATTTAAAATACAATCAACAACCTACTGGAGATGATTGTGTAAGAGTAGAAATATTAGATAAGAGTAATAAGTTTTTAGAAGGTTTATTTGATGAAAAAGCGGATCCCATTTGGTGGTTAGAGAGTTCTTCATATCCTATTCAAATATTAGACAAATCTCAAGTCAAACTTTTAATTGTAAGTAAAGAGATGCAAGAAAAATATGGAGAAGCACCAATTGTTATTACCTTTGAATATGGTGATGGGACTGTACTTCATATGACAAGTCATTATTATTTGCAGAGAGCTGAGTTACGGACAAAAAGACATAAAATGAGTGCTAAAGAATACGCTATGCAAGAAATTGGATTATCTGAAGATGAGGCTGAAATGGACGAATTAGATGGTTTAAGTCTTGGCGAAGCAGAGTCTGCATATTCTACAACCCAATTTATTAGTAATGTTATTGTAGAGCAACAAAAAAAAGTTAAAAAGAGGAAAAAAGAGAAGGATGATAAATAGTAATATTTTAATTCTACTAAATTTCTAAAACAAATAACTTTTCTCCTTTCGAAATCAATAAATTAAATTGTGATAAATTAATTATTTTATCATGGTAGAG
>CAYNEU010000496.1:0-1826 GCA_964396275.1 uncultured archaeon
CTCTATCCCCTTTTTGTATTCCATTTTGTATTAAAAAATTTGCGAAGCTATTGATATATTTCTCAGCTTGGTGAAAAGTTGCACAAGAACCTTGAAAATCATAACATAAACTATCTGGATAGCTTTTTACTGTTCTTTGCATCATTTCTGCTAAAGAATATATTTCAATTTCAATTTCTGACTTTACATGTTTGTCATAGGATTTTAGCCATATTTTTTCTGAATATGGACTGCGTTCCATCATTTTTTTTGTCATTTTTGATCATTTTTAAAAATTTTTTTAAGCAAATTTAACTACTTTTAATAGTATTTGTATTTTTAGTTCTATATTTAAAATTAATTATAGTTTTGAAAGAATTAGCTTGAAAGTTTATTTTCGAGAATTAACCTATGAAGATATTCCCGCTATAAAAGAGATTAGTAAAGATATTTGGGAAGGTGATGATTACGTTCCATATGTCATCCAAGAATGGCTCCAAGAGAAGGATTGTATGAATTATGGGACTTTTAAAGATGAGAATAAAACAAAATTAATAGGATTTGGAAGAGTAAAGCTATATGATAAGGATATAGCATGGCTAGAAGGAGGAAGAATAAAAGTTTCATATCAAGGTCAAGGTATTGGTAAAATACAACTTAATTATGCTATAGAATATGCTAGAAAAATTGGAATGAAAGTAGCCCAATATGACACATCTTCAAAAAATTTTGCTTCAATTTCACTTGCTAAGTTTTACGGATTTAAACGTAAAAAATGTATGGATCTTGTTAATGCTAACTCTGATGATATTAAAAAAATTAAAAACATATCTCCAAAATTTGAAGAAATTTTAGCTAAAGATGCTAGAAAGCTTTATAAGGAATTTGACATTGGTCCTGGAGATGAAATCTGTATTGGTTGGTCTTATATTCCATTAAAATATATTACTGATGAACATAGCTCATGGGTATATAATAAAGATGCCATTTTACAAAAATTAGAATTTGGAACATCTCATCATTATGAATTTCCTTCAGAAGAAGAAGTTTGGATGATTGTATACGGTAAACCTAAAGCAGCGAGGGATTTGATTCAATATACAATTCAAAATGAGCTAGAATCCAAAAAATCTATAGTTTTTGAGGTTTTTTGCAAATCTGATGTAGTTGAACTCCTTAAAAAAATTGGATTTACTTATAATGAAGACGAACGATTTGGTGTCCTATTATTCGAAAAATCTTTAATATAAAAAAGAAAAAGAATAAAAAAAATTATTGACTTTCAATACTCATTTCATATGCTTGAGTTTTTTTATTTCCACAATGAATACAATAGGCAACTCCACTTTCTTGTAGAGTTTGAAGCATTGAACTTGTAAATTTATTACCACATTCACTGCAATAAGCAACTTCAGATCGAACTAGTTGTACGCTTTGTTGAGTGTGTACAATTGGTTCTTGTTCCTGTTTAACTTGACGTATTATTTGTTGTTGAGGTGGTGCTTGTTGTACTGGTGCGGGATTCTTTACAGGTTTGGTCTTTCCTGAAATCGCATAATATAGACCCTCGAATATCTTATAAAAGAGTAGACCAATTCCTTTCAGAAGATAATAGACTCCTTTTAGTATATAGTAAACTAAATAAGCAACACCTTTTAGAATGTAATAAACTAAAATTACAGCAAGAGTTAATACAGCAAAGACTCCTATCAAGACAAGAACTTGTGCGTAAATAGGTTGAACTAAAAACCAATTGACAATTTCTTGCCATGCGATATTAAAAATATATACTTCACTCATTTTTTCTATCACTCCAAATTTAATATTTTTACTTAATTAAAAGGAGA
>CAYNEU010000497.1:0-4718 GCA_964396275.1 uncultured archaeon
ATAGTCTAATCAATCTTACCAAATCTATTGAAATGATAAAATCATTAAAAATCTTAAATTTAAAATCTAATAGGTTAAGATCTCTTCCAGACGCTTTAGGAAATCTAAAATTTCTTCAGATACTAAATCTAAGAAATAATATGTTGAAAAAGATTCCTAATTCAATATCATCTCTTGAATCACTAAAAAGTTTAGATTTACATGGAAACAAATTAACTTCAATTGATTTTAAATTAAGTAGCTCAATTAGGGCGCTGGAATTAGGATGGAATAATTTTGGGAAATTCCCAACTAATATTAAATATCTTACTTCTTTGGAAAAATTAGATATGAGTGGAAATAAATTAAAGAAAATACCAAAATGGATTTCTTTATTAAATTCCTTAGAGATATTAGACTTATATGATAATCTTATCATGAATATACCCGATTCTATCGGGGATTTAAAATCTTTAAAAGTATTAACATTACGAAATAATCACCTTTCTAGTTTACCAGAATCAATTATTTATTTAAAAAATCTTAAGATACTTAATTTAAGTTGGAATATTTTTACCACTTTACCTGAGTGGATTGGAGAGCTTTCATCTTTAGAAGAAATGAATTTATGGGGAAATAAACTTGAAACACTACCCAAATCTATCAGTTCATTATCAAATCTAAAAATGTTAGATTTAACTTTCAATAGATTTGAACAAATTCCACCATTTTTGCAAGAATTAGAAAGAAAAAATAGACTTACTATAAAATTTTAATTGATAATGAAAAAGAATGAAATAAAATGGAAAAAAAATCTATTATCGATATAGAAATTAATGAAGAAAGATGTACTGGATGTCTAATCTGTGAATTATGGGGCTCCTATATTAATTATAAGACTTTTAATCCTTCACGAGCAAATTTAAAAATTCAAGATAGATATGGTTTAAGACCTAAGATTATTTTCTTAGACACCTGTAAAAAATGTGGTCAATGTGCTCAGCATTGTCTTTATGGTGCAAAAAATTGGTGTTAGAGCAATCTGTGGTCTTTGGGATCCTTCAGCCAAATCTGAAGTAATTGAGCAATGGATAACAAATCTACCTCAGCTTAAGAAACATGTTAAAATTTTTAAAAGCATAGGTCATTTTATTGAAGAAATTAAACCAAAAGAAATTACAAATGAAATTATTAAACTTGCGAGATTAATTTAAATTTTTAAATAAATTTGCACATTTATATTAAGATTGTTACAGAATTATTTGTTAAATTTTCATGAAAATATCTCCTACTCTAATTTATAAAGAGTTTAAAGATGGGAATTTAGAAAAACAATCTGCTATAAATCAATTATTTACTTTAATCAATAATTCAGATGATGCTGAATTAAGAGCAGAAAGTATTGAAATATTAATAAAAATTGGTTCAAATAATGAACAAATTTTTGAATTATTTGAGAATCTTTTAATATCCGATTCACACGAAAAAGTTAGAAACACCGCAATAAAAGCTATTAAAAATAATTTCATCGAAAAAGCATTTACTCCAATGAAATGGGCTCTCCAACATGAAACATCAATAATCTGCCTTATTTCCATAATCTCTACTTTAGGTGGAATACAAAACGAAAAAGCTAAATCGCTTTTAATTGATAAATTAAAAAATACTGACATTTTTGAGTTTAATGAAAGTCTTCAAAATCTAATTAAGAGTGGAGAAATCAATAATCTCAAAAATGAGAGACTTTCAGATATATTAAATAATTATTTTGTTATAAAGTATTTCAAAAAGGAATTTAAAGATATAGATTACACAGTAAAGGATGGCTTAGTCATATCATTAGATTTATCAGGGATTAGTACTCATGTATTTGGATGGAAAATTTTAAGGAAGTTACCTGAATTTATTGGAGTTTTAAAGTACCTTAAAAAGTTGGACTTAAAAATTAATAGAATAGCGAAATTACCTAAAACGATCGTTAATCTTGATCATCTTAGATATTTAGATCTTAGCAATAATAATCTCAAGAAATTACCAGAATCTATTTGCCTTTTAAATTCACTAGAGTTCTTAAATCTAAAATATAATAAAATAACCGAGATTCATAGTTCTATTGGTAAATTGAAAAATTTAAAGACTTTAGATTTAAGACATAACAGCCTGAAAACTCTTCCCAATGAAATTTATGGTTTATTATCATTAGAAATACTAGATTTACATGGAAATCAGTTAAATAGTTTACCTATGTCAATAGAAGGACTAAAATCTCTAAAAAAATTGGAACTTGGATTAAATAATGTTGAAGAACTTCCTGAGGAGATAATAAATCTTCAATCTCTAAAGAAATTGGGTTTGGGGGGTAATAAAATATCAATCAATTTTTCTCTTTTGAGTAATTTAACCTCACTTTCTGATTTAGATTTATATGATAATAATCTTAGTTTACTTCCCAATGAAATTGGATTATTAAAGACCTTAGATACCCTAATTTTAAGAAATAATAAGCTTACTAACTTACCTGAATCATTTAAAAATTTGAAATCTCTTCAAAAACTAGATTTGAGTTGGAATAATTTTGTAACACTCCCTGAATGGTTTGGTTATTTAACTTCGTTAAAAGAATTAAATCTCTGGGGAAACAATTTAAAATCCCTTCCTTCTTCATTGGGTAACCTCGAATCGCTAAAAATTCTTAATTTGAACTTTAATAAATATATCAGAAAAATTCCAGATTCCCTAAAAGTCTTGCAAAATAAAGGTTTAAAAATTTATAAATAATTATACTCTTATTGAGTCTCATATAATTCTAAAATCTCATTTACTGTCGTTATATCTTTTGGACCTTTTTCAGGACGTAACCTTAAAAAAACGGGAAACCTCATAGAATAGCCTAATGTCGCAAATTTATCACTCATTGTGATCTCATCCCCTGTAATCTCAATTACTACCTCTGGTTTTAACCAAATGTCTGGCTTATCTTCACATATAACATTCTTTGGTTTTTTAATAACCTTATGTTGTTCCATATCTCTAGTTAAAGATTCAGATAACTCATCAGTTAATCCAGAGAAGAAACGAGTAAAAGCTATATAATTATCATTCTCAGGTTCATAAACCGCACCAATATATGTTCCATACACTCCTGTTCTTCGACCCTTCCCATGAAAAGCACCAATTAACACCACATCAATAGTATCTTTTAGTTTCCCTCCTTCCAAACTTTTTAACTTAAGCCATTTATAACCACGATTTCCTGCTTGATAAATTGAATCATCCTTAATTGATTTTGCCATAATTCCTTCCGTTCCTTCCTTTCTAGCTTTATTAAAGAATTCAAGTAATTCTTCAGTGGAATTAATTTTTATTGATTCAACTATTCTTAATTCATCTCTTTCTTCAACAATTTTTTCAAGTTTTTTCCTCCGTTCTGGAAGAGGCTTATCAATGTATGATTTATCACCAAATTTTAAGAGATCAAATACAAATAAACTGACTGGAACGTCTTTAGCAACATCCTCAATATCATGCTTTCTCCTTCTTTGGCTTAAGACTTGAAAAGGAAGCATCTTTTCGTAAACTGGATCCATTGCAACAACTTCTCCTTCGAATATTACATTTTCAGTTTTTATATTTTCTCTGATAATTTGACAAACATCAGGATACTGATCCGATATATCTAAAAGACGTCGTGAAAAAAGCATCACATTATTGCCAAACTTATGAATTTGAAGTCTCTCTCCATCTAATTTGTATTCAGCTACGAAAGGAGAGCCTAATCTATTAATGAATTCGGTATAAATTTCTCGTGAAGCTAACATACTAAGAATAGGTGTTCCATATTTTATGTCAATTTTTTTTACTTCTTCTAAATCTTTTTCTGCTAATAATTTGGCAATTTCACCTAGATCAGGATACAAGGTATAAGCTCTTTCAATAAAATCTTTATTTTCCTTTTGACCTGTAAAAGCAAGAGCTAAACCCTCTATTATAGTTGGAGATTGAACACCAACTCTCAATGTTGATGTTATAATTCGCAATAAATATTTTGTTTCTAACGGAGTACATTTGCTCATTAGACCTCTTAATATCCCTAGTTTAGTATCTTGTGACCCAGCTCCTTCAGATAATGCTATTTTTTTTAACTCAGAGTATAATTCCGAAATATTTAAAGAAATTTCTGAACTATAATTTTTCTTATTATAATCAAATAATGATTTTTGCTCCTTTTTTTTTGATAATATTAATTCTGCAGCTGCACCAATATCCCCTTTTTTTACTAATACGTCCTTGATTTTTTTAGTATCAACACCAGAGTGTACAGATAGTGCTTCGATTATCAT
Source organism: uncultured archaeon (assembly GCA_964396275.1). Taxonomy (GTDB): domain Archaea; phylum Asgardarchaeota; class Lokiarchaeia; order Sigyniarchaeales; family SOKP01; genus Loki-b32. Next base: position 4,320 of record CAYNEU010000497.1, read on the forward strand.
TTTTTCAGCTATTCCCATTTTGGGGAATTGTTTAATATTTGGGGCCAATTGACCTTGCAATAGATAAATAATTTTGTCTAAGTCTTCAAAATCTTTTTTTTCTTTAATTTCTTTAAAGAATTCTGATAATAAATCAATCATTTCAAGTCTTTTAGAAGTACTTTCAAGTTCTGAAAATAATTGAGATAACTTAATGAATTTCATAGTTAATTGCAAGAATTTTTTTAAATTAAGATAAACATCTCTATTAAAATTTAATAAATAATAAAAAAGTATAAAATAAAAAGTTATAAAAGTTTAGAGAGCTCAATAAATTTCTTCTGTATTGCAGTTTTTATCTTGGGGTCAGTTGAACCAAAGCTATTTGCCGTAAAATTCAATTTTGAACCTTCTTTAATT
>CAYNEU010000498.1:0-1772 GCA_964396275.1 uncultured archaeon
AGTTTCTAGTGCTGGAGAAAGATTATCTAGTGAGGGTTTAGAATTAGAGATTGAAAGAACATTATTTCCTTATGCAAAAGTAATTACACCTAATGTCGTAGAAGCAGCATTCTATTCAAATAGAGATATAAACAATGATACAAAAAGAGATATTGATGACCTCAAGGAAGCAGCTGAAATTCTACTTAAGAAGTTGTATGTAAAGAAAGATTCACACCATGTTGAAAAAGCAGTAATTATTAAAGGTGTGAAAAGTAATCACGATAATATTTTAGATTTAGTTCTGATGAATAAAAAAACAAATGGTATTATGCAGAAAGAATTTCAAGTATTTAAGAAAAAAAAGGTTCTATTTAAAGGTAATGTTCATGGGACCGGATGTGTATTTTCTTCTGCAATTGCTGCCTTTTTGGCTAAAAATTGTTCTTTAGAAGATGCTATCATTAAAGCAGAAGATTTTTTTGATAATAAATTTCAATCTTTCATCGAATTGCCAGATAATGGAAAATTAATTGATTTAACTACCGTCAATGAGCGTTTTAATGTTATAAATCAGATAAAAGAAATCTACAATGTTATATCTCAGTCAAAAAAGTTCAGTGTATTGATTCCTGAAGTAAGAATGAATATATCTGGTTCACTTCCGAACGCTGTTACAAAAGATGATATTGCTGGTATAGAAGGAAGAATAACAATTGTAAATGAGTTTCCAAAAGCCTCAGGCGAAATTAAATTTGGAGTATCAGATCATACGGCTAGACTGCTTATCTCTGCGAAAGAGTTTGATAATTCTATTAATTTTGTAATGAATTTAAAATATAATCCAAACTGGATAACTTTTATTAAAGAAAACACAAATTTTGTATTAAAAGAAATTATAAGAGAAGATCAGCCAGAAAAAATTAAAAAAGAAGAATTTTCTACAATGCAATGGTTAATAAAAGAAAGTATTAATAAGATTGGTAAAATTCCCGATATTATTTGGGATAAGGGTTCCTTAGGAAAAGAACCAATGATGAGATTATTTGGCAAAAATTCTAAGGAGATGATATCAAAACTCAATAAAATTATTGAATTAATCAATAATGAATAAATATCTTACTTTTTAGATTTCTTTTTACTTTCTAAAGCATCTTTTAAAAGTTTAATAGCACAGAATTCTCCACACATACTACAAACTTCATTATCAATAGCATTTCCATTTCTATAATGAACTTCCCTTGCTAAATCTGGATCAATGGAATGTTTAATCATTGCTTCCCAATCTAAATCCTTTCTGGCAATGTCCATTTTATAATCCCAATTTGAGGCTCTTTTACCATATTTAGCAATATTGACAGCGTGAGCAGCTATTTTAGATGCAATTACACCTCTTTTAACTTCTTCTTTTGTAGGAAGTCCTAGATGTTCTGAAGGAGTCACATAGCACAAATAATCAGCTCCTGCTAATCCTGCTATAGTTCCTCCAATTGCACTTACAAGATCATCATATCCGGGAGCTATATCAGTGACTAATGGTCCTAATACATAAAACGGTGCTTCATCACATAATGATTTTTGCAGCTTAATATTCATCTCAATTTCATTAGCAGGAATATGTCCAGGACCCTCAACCATAACTTGGACATCTGCTTTCCATGCTCGTTTTACTAATTTAGAAATTTCCAGTAATTCTTGTATCTGTGCGTAATCTGTGGAGTCAAAAATGCATCCAGGTCTCATACCATCTCCTAAAGATAATGTGAAATCATAATTTTGAGCCATTTCAAGTA
>CAYNEU010000499.1:0-2895 GCA_964396275.1 uncultured archaeon
CCCTCAGATGCTGAAGAATTAAAAGAATCTTTAGTAATTCATAGTAAAGATACTTGGGAGAGATATCGAGATGAAGTCTTTTCTGGGGTGAAAATTGCAGATCAAAGTTTTTTAGATAAAATATTTCCAGATAATTATAAATTTTCTTTCGATGTCGATCAACTTTTAAAAATTTATGATAAACCGACCTTATTTCTTTTAGGGAGACAAGATAAAACAGTTGGATATCGTGATGCTTGGGAAATAATTGAGAATTATCCTATCGCTACTTTTGCTATTCTTGACCAAGCAGGTCATAATCTACAAATAGAAAAAGCGAAATTATTTAATTCTTTAGTAATTGAATGGTTAGATAGGATTGAATACAGTATTTCCTTGAAAAATAAAGATAAGAAGGAATTATTTTAATTAGGTGGTTTAATTTCTTTAGGTTCTTCTCGTGGTATTCTTTCTTCTACTGGTAAAAGTGGTTTAAATTCTTTATGAGGTTCTGTTTGATACCAATATGCTGTAGAAGACCAATCATCTGAACGTTGATTTGCATGACCATGTTCCATTTTAACTTTAATATTTTTATGAAAATATATAGGATCTTCTATATGATATCTATAATATGAAATCTTCCCACTCCAGTTGTTTCCTCCTGGCATTGTTATTCCAAAATAAGGAGAACAATAATACTCTGAAGGACCCCATGCTGTACAAAAATAATCCTCAGTTCCAGTTCCATATAGGATAATCTCACCATCATCAATTTCTATGTAGTCATCGCCTTCACCTGGCCAATTTTCTTCATTAGTAACATAAAGATTATGAATATCTAAATGACAACCAACATAATGGCCTTCACCTTCAGCTTCTAAAAGAATATAGTCGTCTTCATGAGTTTTATTTCGTTTAAACCATCGTTGTGGTTTTTTCAAACTATAATCATTTCCTTTACATAGACTCTCGCGATTCCAATGTACATGAAATCTCCCTAAATCTGAATCCAATTCTAAATATTCTTCATAATCAACATAGTAATAAAAAATCAAAGAAGTGTCACATTCGTTCTCTATTTCAATTCTAGCACTTCTAGAAAAAGGCATTGGCCAGAAACTATTAAATCCTTTTCCTTCCCGAGGACTCATAGAAAGAGGCAAACTCCAAAAATTTACAGATTGAGCATGACCAATTCCAAAAAAATCCCCTATAGGACATTCAATTGAAGGATTAATCTCATCATCCCACCACATCCGGATTAATATTTTTCTTAAATAGTATGGATCAGGATCTATAGTACCAATAGTTATCCAGATATGCTTTATAATTCCAGAACTTTGGATATAGCATAATTCAAATTTTCTTTTTGAATTAATTATTATATTATCATTATTGGTGCCACGTATATTATAACTGGAAATTCTTTTTCGTTTAACATTTTTTTTAATTTTTGCTAAATTCATTAACGAACTAAATCCAAATTCCATCTATTTCCCCTTAAATAATTTGTTATAAAACAGAATATTGGAAATGAAATAAGGATTATTAATAGAGCAAAACTGTGTTATTCACCTTGGATTTGCATCATAACTCTCCTATTTCTGGGTCCATCATACTCTGCAAACATTATTCCTTGCCAAGTTCCTAACATCATTCTATTTTCATGAATTAATACCTCTACTGAATGACCCGTTAATGTACATTTGATATGAGCGTCAGAATTTCCCTCCCCATGTCTGAATGAATAACCTAATCCCCCACCTTTAGGAACTAATTTACTTAAATAACTACTGATATCTTTAATAACAGAAGGATCCGCGTTTTCATTGATAGTTATTCCCGCAGTTGTATGTGGTATAAATATTCGACACACACCTTCTCTTATCTTGCTTTCTCTAATGATATTGCTGATCTCACCTGTAATATTCAATATAACCTCTCTTTCTGGAGTTTTAACTCTAAACTCATTAAACATAATCATATAATCACTAAAGATTACTTAATTTGTAAATATTTATAAAAATTATCTACTTATTAAAAGATCCATGCTTCCCTTTTCCTTGAGAGAATGCATTACTTCCCTCCAAATATTCTCCACTTGCGAGAGTTTTTAGTCCTAAGTCAAACTCATTAGCTAAAGCATCTTCTAAGTTCATGCCAAACTGCTGGTAGGAAGATAATCTATCATTTCTCATACATGTTCGGGGAAATTCAGCGATCTTCTTAGCTAATCTTTCGGCCTCTTCTCTAGATCGCCCATGTGGAATCACTCTATTTGCCAAACCCCAAGCGAGAGCTTCTTCTGCAGTAACAGGTCGTCCAGTAAGAATCATATCCATAGCTCTGCTTAAACCAATCAGTCTTGGAAGTCTAACAGTCCCTCCATCAATAAGAGGTACCCCAAAACGTCTGGAAAATACTCCAAATACTGCACTTTCTTCCACTACTCTCATATCACACCATAACGCAAGTTCAAGCCCTCCCGCTACAGCATAACCTGAAACCGCCGCAATTACAGGTTTTGATAACATCATCCTTGAAGGTCCCATAGGACCATCTCCATTGGCATCTATTCGGTTCCCTCTTTCGTTAGTGATTGCTTTTAGATTTGCTCCGGAACAAAATGTTCCATTAGCACCCCACAGTACAGCAACCAAAGCTTCACTATCCTTTTCAAATTCTCTGAACGCATCTGCTAGTTCTTTAGCGGTTGAACCATCTACAGCATTTTTAACTTTAGGATTATCGATGATTATTGTATAAATGGGATATTTTATTTCCACCTTAATTGGCATAAAATAAGATAATGCTGGAAATATTAAAATTCTAGCTAATTAATACCGAAATATATTTATACCAAATTTATAAATACTTGGTTGAAAAATTAATTATTTAATTCAAAAATAATAA
>CAYNEU010000500.1:0-12322 GCA_964396275.1 uncultured archaeon
CAGTGAGATTAACCCTTCAGCTTTAGAGTCTTCAAATTTATTCAATGCTTCTTTAAATAAATTCGGATCGACTAATAAATCGCCATACATTAATAAGAATTTTTCGTCTCCAACAAATTCTTTCGCATATCCAGCTGCATGAGCTGTACCTAGATATTCTTCTTGGGTCAAATATTCTATTTTAACATTATATTTATCAATTCCATTGTCGAAATATTCTTTAATTAAATCTTCTTTATACCCTACAATAAGTAAGATTTCTTCTATTCCAGCATCCTTTAAACCTATAATGGTATGTTCAAGTAATGGTTTTCCAACAATAGGTATTAAAGGCTTAGGACGAGTCGATGTTATAGGTCTTAACCTATTTCCTTCTCCCGCAGCAAGAATAACAGCTTTCATGATTATTTATAAAAAAGAGCATTATTAATATTTTAGGTGGTTAATTTATTTGGTCAAATTCTTTTACAACTTCATCAAGATAATATTTTAAATGTTTAAATGGTCTTAAATCTCCTGAAAATTCATTTTTAAAAACCGAATCTAAAGCCATTTTTGACTTAAGTTGTTTAAAAACCGATTTTATTTTATAAAAATTACCAGTAGCTATGAAATCTATTGAATAACCATTAATATTTCCAAATAATATAACTTTTTTACTATTATGAATTTCATGGCTAGCAGTATCATCTAAATGGATCTCTTTTATTTTTGTTTTAGCACGGATTTGGGTGTTCATAGAAATAGTTGCTAGTTTCGCTGAAAGATCTGAACTAAATAATTCTATATTTTCAAAAGTTTTTTCTCTTTGTAAAGTACTCAATAGATTATTATCATATAGTTGAGAAATAATTGGTAATCCTTGAGCAGAAATACCCGCATATAATATCGCATTTCCTACATTATTATCTTTATCATAAATAATTTCTTCCTCTAAAGGATCTACATACTTGTCTTTTAAATACTCTATTATTAAATTGATAACTTGTTTAAATGTAGGTTCTCCTGAAGCAAACTTTAATCGAGCAAGATCCTTGTATTGCGTTTTTACTTGGTTGCGAAATTCTTTTAACATTTTAAAAGATTCCTGTGATCCTACGCTAAAATTACCTACACAACAAAAGAATAAATTTTGACCTGCATTTGTAATAACGTGCTCAACGATAATGTGTTCTCTTTTTTTTTTCCTACTTTTCAAACATATGTTTTTTAGGCGCCATCTAAAAAATTTCATGAGTTTTTCTACAAATAACACTATTTCGAATGCTTTGTATTTATTTTCATCTGAACAATATAGAACATCATTCTCTAAGATAATACTGAAAGAAGAGATCATGTAGAAAAACTTTAAGAAGTTAGCTTTTATGAATGATAGAATTATTGAATATATTAATTTTTTTTGATTTCATGTAAAAAAAAATAAATCAATTCTAGAAGATTGTATTAATTTAATCTATAAGTGTAAATTTTATTAAAATTAAATACATTAACATCTTAAACATTATCATTCAAATTTAAAATGGATTCATTAGAACAGATAGAAAGAAAAAGTATTAGTAAAGCTGCTGAATTACTCCTAAATTCTAAAAATGCAGTAGTATTAACTGGTGCGGGGATTTCAACAGAATCGGGAATTCCTGATTTTAGAGGGGAAAGTGGAATTTGGCAGAAATATAAACCAGAAATATATGGAAGTATACAGTCATTTTTGAAAGATCCATCAAAATTTTGGAAAATGGCTGAAGAGATTGCACCTACGCTATTCAATGCAGAACCTAATACTGGTCATTATGCGATTGTTAATCTAGAAAAAATGAATATAATAAAAGCAATAATTACACAAAATATAGATGAATTACATCAAAAAGCAGGTTCTATTATCGTGTATGAAGTCCATGGTAATATAAACAGATTTACTTGTTTAGGATGTCGTGCGAGTTATATTAAACAACAAATATTACGTAAAATAAAAAAGGAAAAAAATCCTGTATGTGATTATTGTGCTGCACCTTTAAGACCTTCAGTAGTGTTATTTGGTGAAAACTTGCCTAATTTTGAAAAATATATGTCAATAAACTTAGCAAAGAAATCAGATTTGATGTTAATAGCTGGTTCATCTCTCACAGTTGCTCCAGTTTGTGACTTACCTCTCTATACTTTAAGTGAAGGAGGAAAATTAATTATTATTAACGATGACCCAACATTTTTAGATGATCGTGCTGAAATAGTTATCAATCATAAAACTGGCGTTATTTTACCATTAATTGTAGAAGAAATTAATAAAATTAAAGCAAATTAAGAATCTAAAACTGGTTTTTGACCAATTTTTATGAATTTAGTTTTTAAAGTTTTTTTATATGATTACAGAAAATGTTATAGTTAAGGATTGGCGAAAAATTGATATTTCTTTCGGATTAATTTACCCAAATAAATATATACTTGGTATGTCTTCATATTCTATTAGACTTCTTTATTTCTTAATAAATTCTTTTGATAATATTGCCTGTGAACGGATTTTTCTTCCTGATAATTTATACATAAAATTTCCTGCTTCTAAAGATTATTCTTCAAAGAATAATTTAAGATCCCTTGAAAATAAAGTATTGCCAGAAGATTTTGATATTCTAGGATTTTCATTGCACTTTGAAAATGATTTTAAAAATCTGTTATGGATATTAGAAAAGGCAGAGATTCCCATGACTTTTCAGGAACGTCTAAAAATGACCAGTAAAGATAACGCTCAGTTTCCATTACTAATAGCTGGTGGTCCCGTAGTCACCTCAAATCCAATTCCTTTGAGTAAATTCTTTGACATTTTATTTATCGGGGATTCAGAGCAAAATTTGAAATATTTCTTTGATTTGTATCAAGTTTATAATAATCAAAAAATACAATTTAAAGAATTTTTAGAAAGAGCAAAAAATATAGAAGGGCTCTTTATTCCTGCCCTTCAAAATAATGTAAAAAGAGTTATACTCAAAGATCTTGATGATTCACCTACACCTATTTTTCAATTAATTTCTAATCGACCTAATGTAGAATCTATTTTTGAAAATTATTTTTTTATAGAAGTAAACCGTGGTTGTCCATTTCAATGTAAATTTTGCATCTCTTCTTTTCATAATCATCCATTCCGGAACAGAAGTTATGAAAACATAATTAATTCTATTCAAAAAGGTATAAAATATTCTAAATTTGAAACAATTAGTCTTATAGGATCATGTGTATCATCACATCCTAAATTTGAGCAAATTTGCGAATATATCATAGATAATGGTAAAAGATTAGCTGTTCCTTCAATTCGAGTTGAGCATTTAACTCAAAATATAATTAACCTATTTGAAAAAGCGGAAATTAAGACGATCACAATTGCACCAGAAGCCGGTTCAGAAAGATTAAGATATAATCTTGGAAAAAAAATCGCAAATGAAAAAATCCTTTCAATTTTGGCTCAAATTAAAGATTCTCAAATCAAAAATGTAAAATTTTATTTTCTAATTGGATTACCTAATGAAAAAGATGAAGATATTGATGCAATCATTAATTTATTAAAATCAATAAATCGATTAGGTTTTAGAAAGAATTCATTAAGGGTAAATATTAACCCGTTTATTCCAAAACTTAACACCCCTTATGAAAAAGAGATAACCTTCTACTTGGATGAAAATTTACACGAATTAACAAAGAAATATCAAAAATTGGATAAGGAACTTAAAAACATAGAGTCAATTAAGTTGAGGTTTAAAAATTTCAAATCGATTATTAAAAATGCTAGACTTCAAGCAATGATCTCCTTAGGAAATAAACAGGTTTCTGATTTACTTTTAGAGTCTTATAAAGATGGAGCTACTTTTAGTACTCTACAAAAAGCAGAAAAAGAATTAAAGTTCTCTCTAAATGATTATCTATTAAAAATTAAAGAAAGCTATAGCCCTTGGATTATATAAAATAATGAGATTTAAAATATAAATTTTAAAAAAAAATTAAGTAATTTGTCTAAAGACTTTTTTTGCTGCGCCACAAACCGGACAATTATCTGGTGGATCTCCTTCATGAGTATATCCACAAACAGGACATATGTATACGTCTTTTTTCTCTAAATCCTTGCCATTCTCAACTGCTTTAAGAGCTGTAGAATATAATTTGTGGTGAACTTTTTCTACTTCGTTAGCATAAGTAAATGTTCTTTCTGCATCCTTTTTTCCTTCTTTTTTAGCTGCTTCAAGAAACTCAGGATACATTTTTGTAAATTCGTAATGTTCCCCTTCGATAGCAGCTTGTACATTTTCTTTTGTTGATTTAATTCCACCAAGAACTCTAAGATGATTATGAGCATGAACCGTTTCTGCGGCAGCAGCAGCTCTAAAAACTTTTGCTATTTGAGGAAACCCTTCTTGATCTGCCTTTTGAGCAAAAGCCAAATATTTACGGTTTGCTTGTGATTCCCCAGCAAATGCTTCTTTTAAACCTTCTTCTGTTTTTGACATGTTATATTCACATTACATTTTACTTTAAGATTATATTAGGAGATTTTTTAACTTAGTTTTTATAAATCATAAATTTGAAACTTATTCTAAGATTTCTAAATTGTGATAAAGGTTTTTAAACTTAAATAATTACATAAAAGATTTTAAAATTAAAACCCAATTAATCTAAAAGGATCTTTTTAACTGAATTTACTATGCGAGTTAAATAATGTTCAGCCATTCCAAATTTAACATGTGAATGAAAAACCAATATGATGAAATATTTACTCTGAACATATTCTGAAAATATGAATCTTTTATCTTTTAATGTATAAAAGAGCTTTAAAATGGAATTATTATGAATTTTAACACGAAATTCAACTTCTTTCAAAAAATTCTTCAAATCTAATTTGTTGTAGGCGGAATATATTACCTTTCCTCTATCAGTTAAAAGAATAGTCCCATCAATTTCGTCAAATCCAGTAACTTTTTTCATATATTCTATAATTTGTTCTTCAATCTTTGAATTGAACTCACTACTAAATGTATCAACAATAATTTCTTCAATAACTCCATTTAATTCAACGTCAAATACGATTTGTTTATCGATATTTATGTTTTTTTTACTCATATAGATAGAAAGTCGTTTATTAATTTTTGAAATTGCATCCTCCAAAAAATTTTCATTTTCAATTGTATCACATAAAATATTATAATTAAGAGAGCCTTTTTCAAAAATTACAAATTTTACATCACCCATTTCTAATGTTTTGAATTTTTTTCCAATCATTTCCTTAGAAAAGGACATTAAAGCTGTGATGAAAGGAGAGACAAGATTTTTCTCAACCTTAAAATAATCTGTAAAATTTTTACCATAAAAGCACACTCCAGATCTATTAAATATAAATAGATTGTGAATGTTTGTATTATCAAAAGATCTCTTAATTATTGAAGACAAGGGTAGTTTGTCTTGTATTCCCATGATAAAGTATTAAAAAATAACTATAAAAAGCACTGACTTTTCAGTTTTATGCCAATTTTAAAAATTAATATTATCTAACTCGTCTGTCCAAGTTTGAACACCTTTGAAATTTAATTTTACTGGTAGTAGTTGAAACCCTACCCTAATTAATTTTTTTTTTAGTATATATTCAGATCCTATTCCTGCTAAGATCGTAGCAGATCCACCCCCTCCAGCACCATTTAATTTGAATCCTATAGCTCCATTCTTTTCTGCGAGCTTTTCTACTTTTTTAATAGTCGGACTAACCATGAGAGGATGTAAATTCTTTTGAGCATCCCAATTCTTATTCATTACCTTTCCCATTAAATCAAGATTCTCTGAATTAATTGCCTTTCTCATTTCATAGGCACAATTTTTTATGATTTCCAAAGATTTTAATGTAGATTTATCACCTTGCCTATAATTACTTATTACAGCTTTATGCATTATATTTGAACTTCTTGAACTTAAATAAACTAAAATCAATTGATTTTCAAGTTCCCTCAGTCTATCTTCATTAATATCCAGCGGAGATATTTTTACGGAAGGATAATCAATCTCCATAAGGTTTACGCCCCCATATGCTGCAGCATACTGATCCTGAACTCCACTTTCTAACTTTAATTCATCAATCTCAAGCTTATGAGCTAATTCTGCAATTTTTCCTTGCTTCAAGTCTTTATGTGAAAAATGAGCTAATGCAGCAACTAAAGCTACAGCCACACTAGCGCTTGTTCCTGTTCCACAACCAGGAGGAGCTTCTGCTTTAACATAAATATCTATACCTTTCTCAATATCCATTCTTTTTATTGCTGCTTTTAGCAAATCAAGATTACCATCATACTTTATATCATGAAAATCTTGGATTTCTGTATGTAAATTAAGATTCTCTGAAAAAATATTGATTTTATTTGAAAAGTTTGGATAGATCCTAACACGACTACAAAGATCAATACAAATGCTAAAAATAGCACCTTTTGGATAAAACCACGTGTCAGTCCAGCCTCCAATATCACATATTCGGGTCGGGGCTCTTGAATAAATTACTTCTTTCAATTTTTTTCGTAATTCTAAATTTGATAACTCGATTTAAAATTAAAAATTCTCTTTCTTTACGCGATGTTCTAAAAATTGATTAATAATACGTGTGAATAGAAGATATGAGAATGGAAAAGAAATAATCCATAAAAGTATTCCTAATATTTTTGTATTATAGGTTTTTCTTTTTTTATTAATAATCTTTGGAATTCTGTAATATATTAGCTTTTTTTCATTAGTTTCCTCACTCACTATCCCTTTTCTATTATATCCTTTTTGGAATTTATTTAACCGTTGAGGAGCGCGAAAATCCCTATAAATCCAAATAAACCAACCAACAAAGTAGTTTTTTGAATTAATAGTTCTAATGGTATAATCTAACACCTGTAATTGCTTTTCTTCGCTAAATTTCACTTGTTTATCCCAATCAGCATGGAATCCATATTTTGCACCAGCTCCAAATTCCGTGTAAATCCATGGTTTATTAAAAACGGGGGTTCTGATTAAATCTAAAATGAAACTAATCATCCTTTCATGTGGAAAATACCAACCAAAATAGGAATTAATCGTAGCAATATCCACCGATTTCCTTGTTAAATCAGGGATTAATTTCCGAGAAACAACTGTTACAATCCTAGAATTATCAATCTTTCTTGCTAAATCCATTAAGGATTTGATAAATTTCGAACATGCCATATTATGCAATGGAACTTCATTTCCAACACTCCACCATATCACAGAGGGATGATTGATATCGCGCCAAATTAATTCCTTCAACATATTTGCTGCGGTGTTATATGTTTGAGGATTTTTAAATTCACAAGACCAATATACAGGAATTTCTTCAAGTATTAAGATCCCAACCTTATCTGCAATATCGATTAAATCCTCATCATGAGAATAATGAGCGGTTCTCATAGCATTAAAACCAAGGGCTTTGAAATTCAGAACATCTTCTTTTCGCTTTTCATAGGGAATTGTTCTTCCATAGGGCATATACTCTTCATGTAAACTAACACCTTTCAAAACAATTTTATCTTTATTTAAAATTAAATTGATTCCATTGATTTCAATATGGCGTATGCCAAAATGGGTATTAAAAATCAATAATTCTTTAGTTTTCTGAGAAATATCATAAATTCTTAAATAATACAGATTAGGAGTGTTTGGAGTCCATAATTTAGGATTATTTATGATTAAATTAAAATATCCTTTTCCAGATCTCTCAGGAGCAGTTCCTTCATATAAAATATACGTCTTGGTGTCATCAAATATTTGCCATTTCAACGAAACTTTCCCTTTAATATTATAGGAAACTTCAACGCTACTCTTTCGTTTTGTGATTAATATAGTTTTTATGAAGACATTATTTAACCTATTCTTATATAAGACTAATAAATCAACGTCCCTGTAGATTCCACCCCAATTAAACCAATCAAATGAAATCGCTGGTATTTGATCTTTTTTTCTTGTATTATCAATTCGAACGACAAGAAAATTATCTCTTTCTTTAATTAAATTATTAACAATAAAAGAGAAGGGTGTAAACCCTCCATTATGCTCGCCTAAAAATTTACTATTTAACCATACTTTCGTATTATAATTAGCACCTTTAAATCTAATTTGATAATCGACATCATTAAGAGCTTTTTCTTCATTTAATTCAAATTGATAAAAGTGCCAAAAAATGCCCTCAAAGTTCTCAAATCCATTTAAAAAATTAAAACTTTTAGGAATTTCAATATCCTTTAAATTTTTATCATTAAAATTATAATTTTCTGGAATGTACCATTTATTTTGAATACCAATGTTCTTAACGTCAGATTTGCATTTCCATTTTCCATTAAGAGAAATAGTTTTCATCAAAAGATCCCTAATTTATTAATTAATTCAATTATTTCCAATATGGAATTTATTATATCTTACTAAATTTATGATTACTTTTGAAATCTGCCCCTATTTTTGCAAAAATTTGCCATTATAAAAATTGCATTTAGGGAGTTATTATTCATCGTTTAAGATGATCTGATCTTAAAGTTTAAAAATAAGGAAGACAGATTAATATTTAAAATATAATTTTATTTAAATCAGTTTTAAAAGATTTTTAAAAACTTTAAAGGAGGAATAAAAAAATGGCTAAAAAATCTGCTGTTGAAGCTCTTTTTGTAAAAAGCAAAGTCCGAGAATATATCAAAGGTAAAGGATGCAACACAAGTGGAGATTTGATTGATGGTCCTGCACTTAACGATGCTATCATTGGTGTTCTCGACAAAGCAATTGGAAGAGCCAAGGCAAATAATAGGAAAACAGTCCAAGAAAAAGATTTATAATCTAAAATTTTTAAAATAGTTTTTTTTTCTTTATTCTTCTTTTTATTTTTACTACTATCTATTGGTGAAAATTACTAATTTACTACTCTTTAGATATTTAAATTTGTTAAATTAAATTTTGTAATTAACACACATAACCCACTTAAAATAAATAAAGAATAAAAATTCCTACCCAAATCGCCTTATACCTTATCCTCCTTTTAAAGGAAAAGGAATATTTTATTCTTATTTAATCTCTTCCCTTAAATAATTTTAATTTTATATACTTAAGGAATCTCTTTATCAATAATAAAAAATCCTATAGAAAATACACTTTTTAATCTTTGAAGAGAATCTTTTAGTTTTTTAACGTCTTGATAGGGACCAGATACAGCAATTATTTCTAAACATTTCTTATATTCTAAATGAACATGCATTGTAGAAATAATAATTTCATGGAAATGATGCTGAATATCAGTTTTTAAGATTTCATCAGTTTGCTGGATATTTGCATAGATAGATCTTGAGCTATAATCATGATCATGGTGAATATCATTAACATGTTCATGAGAATGCTCATGATTCAGACTAACATGTTCATGAGCCATCATTATTGTTATACATCCTACCACATTTTCAGATACAACAGATATGTTTTCTTCTTGTATCATAAAAAGGTGCATAGCCTTCCGAATAGCATCAGATCTTGAAATTCCTAATTTATCTCTAAATTCCTCAAATTTGTCATATAGGTCTTGAGGAAGAGAAATTGTAAAACGTTTGTATTCTTCCATATTAAACAACAATATTTAATGAAATTAAAATAGGATAAAAAAAATTATTTTCTAATTAGGATCGCAATTGGTACACTAGCCTCACGCCACTGAGCGATTTTACCAGAATACTCGAGATCTAGTTTTACTCTACCATGATCTCCAATAATAATCATCAATGAATTAGGTCTAAGTTGTTTATAATTACCCAAGATCCACTTATCGGTTCGATTTATCAACTTTTCAATCAAATCTTCTGGAGTTCTTTGCTTTAATAGTTGTTGTTGGTTATGTAGATTCTCAAAATCTAAATAGTGCATCCAAGAGAGGTGATGAGTGTTTATAGCTTTTGCACTTTCAACCCAAGTACTCATATCTGTATCTTTTGGAATAGATTTTGTTCCTCCATCGTATCTATCTAAATCTTTTTTTCTGCCAATAAAGCATGATGTTTTACCTGCATTGTTTATAGCCTTTAATAAATGAAATCCATTAGGTTCAATATTAAAACCACCATATATTATTTGATGTAATACTCCTAAAGTGTAAGGGTTCTTAGTGCTTAATAATAACATTACTTCAGAGTTAGTTATCATAAATTGTGGCTTAAGATAAGTAATCTCAAAAAGTCCGAAATTATCTATTAAATTTATGCTAATACGTTCGATGCCTTGATATAACTCTAAAATATGTTGAACTGGTTCTGGGATTGTACCATGTGGAGGCTTAATATCTAATAATTTTAGTAGAGTTGCTGGTAATTGGTTAAGATAAGCTTTAATAGTTTGCAATTCTGACATATCTGTGCCCTAACGTTGAAAATGTAATTTATTTTTTATATTTCTTAATATTATTAAAAAGATAATATAATTATAAAATTGTTATTACTTTAACTAATGAGTTTTATACTAATTTTAAATGAAGAATAAAATGAGAATATTATATATTGATTTACAGAATTCTGGAATTTCTGGAGATATGTTCCTTGCGGCTCTTTTAGAATTAGTTCCTGAGCCTAATAAAATTGTAAAAGAATTAGAGGAATTAAAAAATATTTTACCTGGGGTTTCAAAATTAGAAATTAAGTTAGTTAAAACAGAAATTACCGGAATTCAAGTAAATAAATTAAAAATAGAAATTAAAGAAACTAAGGATCACAGGACAGCAACTATTCTTCAAAAATGTTTAAACGATTTTTTGGCAAATTCTCAAATTTCTGATTCTGCAAAGGATTATGCGAATAAAGTCTTAAATTCTTTGATTCAAGCAGAAGCAGAGGTTCATGACGAATTAACAAAGAATATTCATTTGCATGAGATTAGTTCTGTTGATACTTTAATAGATATTATTGGAGTAGCAACTGCTCTTGATAGATTTAATGCTTTTAATAATAATAACTTAAGGATTTTTTGTAGTAAAATCCCCTTAGGTAGCGGTACTATTAATACAAAGCATGGCACTTTAGCTATTCCAGCCCCTGCCACTTTAAAGATTTTACAAAAATCGAATCTAATAACATGTGGAGGACCAATAGAATCTGAACTGACTACTCCTACTGGAGCAGCATTATTAGCAAATTTAGAACCCAAAATTCTCCAACATCTTCCAGATATGAAAATTTTAAAAACTAATTATAGCACAGGTCAGAAGACATTTGAGAATTTCCCAAATGTTTTAAGGTTATTTTATGGTGAAGATAAAAAATCAGATTTTTCTAATTTAAGCCACTCATTACAAAAGTATGTCGAACAAGTCGCTATATTAGAAACTGATGTCGATGATATTTCTGGAGAAATTCTTGGAAATTTTATTTCAACAATTGAGAATGAAGAAATTTTAGATGTTCAGATTTTTTCGAGTATAACGAAAAAAAACAGACCCGGGCATATCATTAAAGTCCTATGCTATCCAGAATATACTTTTAAATTTATTAAAAGAATGATAGAAGAATTAGGGACACTAGGTGTAAGATTTAATATTAATAACCGTGTTTGCATTAATCGGAGAATTGAAAGAAACAGCATTGATATAAACGAAAAAACTTATGAGATAAACTATAAAATCTCATTTATAGAATCAGAGAAGGGAATGGAAATCATTAATATTAAGCCAGAATATGAAGATCTAAAAAAAATTAGCGAGGAGACTGGTATGACTGTGAAAAAGATTCAGCTCTTAGTTAATTCTAAAATAAAACAAATCTACGACAATTTTTGTTCATGAAATTATACTTTAACAATAATAATAAGAAAAAAAAATAGGTAGAAAACAAGTCTCAATGTTATGGTGATTTAATATTTATCAACATTAAACTTATGTAATATATACTCATCTTCAACCATTTCTTTTGAAAAAGCTTCTAGTCTCGTAATTTCCTTTTTTATCTCCTTAACGTTTCTTAATTTACCCAACTCTTGATATACTTCGGATGCTTCTTGGAAAGTCTGAATACATATATCAAAATTTCCAGATACTTCAAGATCTTCAGCTAAAAATACCAATCCGTCTGCAGTTTCTAATTTTTTACCTAACTTTTTCTGTATTTTTAATGATTGGTAATGATATTTCATACTTTCAGGATATTGTTTAAAAAGAGAATAAGTTCTTCCTAATGTCCTTAAAACAAGTGCTTCTTCTTCGGGTAAATTATTTTCTCTACAATGTGTTAAAATATCTTCCAGAAATTGAATATATTCGGTTTTATTTTTAACGTGGGTTCGATCAATGCGTTCC
>CAYNEU010000501.1:0-1843 GCA_964396275.1 uncultured archaeon
AAGTGTTGTATTTTGAAGATATAAAAGAGTAGTGGGAATACCTTTCATTAATGCCCATTCTTCTGCTATAGGGATTAACCCATTAGAGATTCCCTCAAGTGTCTCTGAAACGCCTAAACTAAGATAATCTTCTTCGATAGCGATTAAAGCCTCCTCTTCAAGAACAGATAAAAAAGGAGCAACTTTTGAAGAAACTTGATCAGTGAGATAACATTTAATAAACAGTCCAGTTGGTAATAGTCCTAATCCGAAAATTAATATAAGTACTGAAAGATTTAATTTTGATTTGTGTTGCATAATAAATATTTTGAATTGTATAATATTATTAAATATTTCCACTTAAAATACATTGAATCTTATTATTGCTAATTTATTCCTCCTATAGTAATATTCAATTAGCTCTATTAAAATTAATTAGTTAGTTATTATGAAAAATCTTTTTTTGCAAAATAAAACTTTTTAAGGAGTCCATATTAAAATGAATAACATGGAGAATCAAACAATTTTAAAGTTTTTTATACCATTTGCCGTTTTGTCCAGTATCTTTTCAGGACCCGTGTACAATCTATTAATGTTTTTAAATCCCAATACTCTTGAATCTCATTGGTCAATTTTTGTTTATACCATTCCAATTGCGAATTTAATGGCTTTAAGTTTCGTATTATTTTCAGTTATATTCGTAATTTCAATGAGATTCGTGGATAAGATAGCTAAAGAACCTTTAATCATATCGGCTATAATAATAATTGGATATAGTTCTATATTTGCAAGTCTATTATGGACATGGGAAATAGTTATTCTAGTTTTTCTTATCACGAGCTCTTTACTCGCATATCTTATTCCCGTTCTGTCTAGATTTGCATCCAACAAAATACAAAATAGAAGTAAACGTGGCAAATTAATTTTCCCAATAAGTTCTCTCATATGGGTTCTTATCTCATTTGCGTTATTTTTCACTATTGGAGACGCTTGGAGAATTCTTTATTTCGTGACTGGTATAATTAACATTTGTGCTTCATCAGTAATAATTTTCATTTGAAATCCCTCTCTACTAAATTTACCAATAAATTTTAAAGAGGGATGCCACTATTTAAAGAGATAAAGAGTGGAATTTAACAGCAGAGATTACTTATTTTTTTTCTTGAATACTTAGCCTCTAAGAAAAAGAATATTAATGTTATCATTATTATTATTATTCAAAAATAAATTCTTCAACTATATTATGAAAATGATAGAATGAGTAAAACAATGTCAAAAGAAATACCAGAAAATGTAAAAGAGGCTTTAAAATCTATTGGTCTTACGGATTATGAGATTTCTATATATCTAACATTAATAAGTAAAGGTCCTATGGATGCAAGAGAGCTTTCTGAAGCCTCTGGAGTCCCCTACTCGAGAATCTATAACATTCTAACTCAACTTGAGAAAGAAAAATTGTGGATTATTAAAGAAGAAGAATCTCGCCCTTCTCGTTATTTTGCTAAAAGTCCAGATGAAGCTTTAATTATTGCTAAGAAGCAATATAATACTAATTTCGATGGTCATTCGAATAAAATTATACATACATTAACACCAATTTATCAATCTCATGATACTCCTATTAAAATTGCTTTATATATTCATCGTGGAAGAGATGTGTGTGTTAATAAATCATTATCATTAATTAATTTAGCAAGAACATCAATTTATCTTGTTTCTACTAAATATGAATTATTGGAAGTGTTCTATGAAGATATGAAAAAAGCTAGAGCACGAGGTGTAACTGATTTGCGACTTCTCGTAGAGGCAGAAGCATTAGAAGATAAAAAGTTCAGAACTCTGATTAAAAAGTATGAATCACTTT
>CAYNEU010000502.1:0-4352 GCA_964396275.1 uncultured archaeon
TTAATAGTGATTATTTTGAATTGATGGTAATTGTGCAATTTTAAACCAAAAGTCGCAAATACTACTAATAACTTCAATGAATTTTAAATCGTCTATTGGTTTAATAATATAGCAGTTCGCTTGTAAATTGTATGCAGTTAAAATATCGTTATAAGAGTTTGATGTAGTTAATACGACTACAGGAATTCTTCGTAGTAAAGTATGATTTTTAATTTCAGCAAGAACTTCTCTACCATCCTTTCGGGGTAAATTAAGATCCAATAGAATCAAATTTGGAAAATTCGATTGCGCATATTTATCCTTTTTGTACAAATAAGCTATTGCTTCTTCACCATTTTGTACAATATTTAGATTAATGTTAAAATTTGATTCTCTAATTGCTTCAACCATTAACCTAAGGTCGCTGGGATTATCTTCAACTAATAGTAATTCAATTGACTTTTTTTTTTTAGCGACATTCATTATTCTGCGATAATTTTTTCTCTTGTTTTTTTTTATCTTCCATTTAATTACATTTTGTGTCCATCTGGAGGTAATTTCACAATACTAAACCAAAAATTAGCTATAGACCTAATAACTTTCATAAATTGATTTATATCTACTGGCTTTGTAATATAACAATTGGCGTAAAGTTCATATGATTTTATAATGTCTTCCTCAGCAGAGGATGTAGTAAGAACGACAACAGGTATTTTTTTCAATGGGTCTTCCTTCTTTATTTCTTCTAAAACCTCACGACCATCTTTTTTTGGTAAATTTAAATCTAATAGAATTAAATCAGGGCGAGGTTCTCTTTCATATTTACCCTCTTTTCTCAAATATGCTAAAGCATCTATTCCATCCTCGACAATATGAAGATTATTGAGAATTTTACTTTCAATAAATGCTTCAACAGTCAATCGAACGTCACCAGGATTATCTTCAACCAATAATATCTCAACGGGAATCATTTTTTTTACCTTACTCACTTTTTTTATTCACTTTTTATAGTTATATTCTTTTTTTATTATTTTTGTTAATACTCTTAGACTTTTTTTTTGGAATGGAAAAATAGAACGCAGAACCCTTACCAATTTCTGATTCTACCCATATTTTTCCTCCATGACGTTGAACAATTTTTTTACATAAAGCTAAACCAATACCAGTACCTTTATATTCATCCTTTTTATGGAGACGCTGAAAAATTATAAAAATACGATCAAAATATTGTGACTCTATTCCTATCCCATTATCTTTAACACTGAATTCCCAAGAATTCTCTTTTACTTCTCCAGTTATATGAACCATCGGAATTTCTGAGTTATTGAATTTTATAGCATTAGAAATTAAATTCTGAAGTAGTTGAATCATTTGAATATCATCGGCTATAATTACCGGAAGAGGATCAGATGTTACCTCCGCATTTGATTCTGTAATTAAAGTAGATAAATCAATTTTTACCGATTCAAAAACTATATTCATATCAGTCGCATAAAAGGGTTTACCACGCGTTCCTACCCTTGAAAATAGTAATAGATCATTTATTAGCGCCTGCATTCTTGTAGCACCCTCTACAGCAAAATTTATAAAATCATTTGCTTCTTTATCTAATTTATCCTGATATCTACGCTGTAATAATTGAGTAAAACTTGCCACCATCCTTAATGGTTCTTGGAGATCGTGGGATGCTATATAAGCGAATTGTTCTAATTCTACATTCGAACGTGTTAAATCCTCCACCATTATTTTTAACTTTTGTTCATTTTTCTTATGTTCAGTAATATCTCTCGAAATAGTAATTGCTTTAAGATTGTTTTCAGAATCTTTAAAAACTTTTCCAATAGTCTCAACCCAAATATATTTTCCATTTTTATGGCGAATTCTTAATTCTCCCCTTCCCTTGCCTTCCTTAAATCCATCTTTTAAAATTTCAAGAGCAATATTATAATCGTCAGGATGGATAATATCATGTCGTGTCTTCCCTAAAAGATCTTTATTATTATATCCTAAAATTCTTTGATATGTATTTTCATTTATATATTCATGTTCAAATTTGCTATTTAAAACGGCAATTAAATCATTTGCATTTTCCGTTATTAATCGATATTTCTCTTCTGATTCTTTAAGTTTTTCCAGAGTTCTTTGAATTTTTTGTTCATTCCTTTTGCGCTGAGTGATATCTCTTATAGACACTATCTCTCCTATAATATTTCCCATATCATCTCTAATTCCTGTGGCTGAGTAGGAGACAGGCATGAATTTACCATCCTTATCAATGAATTCCACTTCTTTATCAATTATAGCTTCACCTGTTTCCACGCGCTCTTTGATCCGCTCAACGATAATTTTAGTTGTTTCAGGTGTCATGTAAGGAGAGGCTTCTAGGGTGGTCTTACCAATGAAATCTTCAGCTTTACGACCTATCCAATTAAGAAAAGTAGGGTTTACAAAAATATACCTTGTATCCTTGTCTAGGAGCAGTATCCCATCACTACTACTTGATAAACTATACTTAAGGTATGTTTGTGCCTTGATTCTTTCTTCCTCAGCCCTCTTACGCTTAGTAATATCTATAACCATTGAACGAGATTCTACAACTTGACCCTTTTCATTCATAACAGGTTTTACTGTTAAGCTTACCCAGATTGGATTTCCATTTTTATGTCTCATTTGTAATTCTTCATCTTGAATTTTATCACCATTTAAAAGTCGTTGAAATAATGTTTCAGCTTTACTTAAACCATTTTCTGAATTGTAATATAAATCGAAAACTTTTATTCTTGAAATTTCTTCCATAGAATAACCTAATAGCTTCTCAGCTGCTTTATTACATCTTATAATAATTTGATCCGGACTGATTGAAAAATATGCATTTGGTGCATCCTCGAATAATTCTCGGTACTTTACTTCGGATTCTATTAATTTTTGTTCTAGCTTTTTTTGTTCAGTTATATCTTCTCCAGAATAAAGCACTCCTATGTTAATTCCATGATTATCTCTCAATATAACAATATGCCAAGCAATTAGTCTTTCTTCTCCATTTTTCGTTAGTATAGGATATTCACAATGTTCAACTGGTTCAACTTCTCCAGCCAATACCTTTTTAAAAGCTGATTTAATTTCTACCCTAATTCGATTTGGAACAAAATTATCAAACCAATTTTTGCCAATTAGCTCTTTTTCATTAAAACTTAAAATTTTAGAACATCTTTTATTCACAAGAGCGATTGTTTCATCAGTATTAATAACAGTTATTAGAACTCCCACAATGTCTAGATACATTTGGGATTTTTCTATTTCTTTTTGTAAATTTCGAGTCCTTTCTTGTATCTTATCCTCTAATTCTAGATTGAGTTTATTCAGATTTTTTTCGGATTCTCTTAATTTTCGTTCTATAGCAATATGTTTAGAAATGTCGCGTGCTACAGCAAACACACCCGAAACATTACCATTTTCATCCTTGAAGACAGATGCGTTAAATAGTACTGGCGTCACATGCTCATCTACGTGCTGAATCTCCAACTCATAATCTTGTACTGAACCAATCTCAAACACTTTTTTATATCCTTCAAACGCTTTTTCGGACTCAGTAAAATACGACGAGAACTTGGTCCCTATTAATTCTTCTCGAGATCGTCCTGTAATCATTTCTGTAGCGCGATTCACATCCATAATTTTTCCCTCTTGATCGATGGTTATGAATGGGTCCAAACTAATCTCTATTAAGTTGCGATTATAAGCGCCCAATCTGCGAATTTCAGTTTCTACTTTCTTTTGCTTGGTGATGTCCCGTAAAACCTCTATGATTGCTGAGGATCCGTCGTAATTTTCAATTTTAGTAGCTATAATGTCAAAATATTTAGTACACTCAATAACAGGAGTACTTACACATTGTTCAAAATGTACCATACACTCATCCCTTTCAGCACATTTTTTCATTGGACAATACTCACATGGTTGATACAATCCCTTCATTATTTCATAACAGTCTTTTCCTATAATGTCTTCTCCGAAGAGATTATGAGCAGGTTCATTACTAAATAGAATCTTATAATTATCAGATATAACAAAAATAGCATCCTTTAGGGTTGTAAAGATGGTATCTAATTGTTCCTGAGATTTTCTTAATTTCTGCTCTGCATTCTTGCGCTCAGTAATATCTATAGAAAATCCTATAATTCCAATAACTTTACCGTTATCATCAACATAAGGAATTTTATTTGTCCTACGCCATCTTGTACCCTCTTTAGTTTCCCATGGTTCTTCGATATTTAATTTCGGTATACCACTATTAATAACTTCTAAATCATCATCCCAATATGCTTGAGCTTGGTCTTTTGGATAAAATTCGAATAGACTTTTACCCTCCATAG
>CAYNEU010000503.1:0-1713 GCA_964396275.1 uncultured archaeon
GGTATTGTCAAAAATCACATTATTGAAATTCCAGATCCTAACGTAGTTGTTGTTCATCAATGTAAGACTATTCCAGTTGAAGTAATCATAAGGGGATATCTAACGGGAAGTATGTGGCGTGATTACAATAAAGGAAAACCCACTTCTGGTATAATGCCTCCTAAAGGAATGAAAAAGAATCAGAAATTTGATGAAATTGTTATTACACCATCCACAAAAGCAGAATCGGGTCATGATATTTACCTCTCAAAAGAAGAAATCTTAAAAAGAGAAATGGTTGAGAAGGATATCTATGAAGAGATGGAAGAATTTGCATTTAAGTTATTTAAATTCGGACAAAAATATTGTGAACAGAACGGACTTATCTTAGTTGATACTAAATATGAATTCGGATTAAAAGAAGGTGAATTAATGGTGATTGATGAGATTCACACTCAAGATTCATCACGATTCTGGATCCTTGATACTTATAAAGAAAAATTTGAAAAGGGAGACAGTCCTGACATTCTAGATAAAGAAATTTTTAGAGGATGGCTTATGGATACTTATCCTGAAATTTTTCCAGATATTAAACCAGAAGAGAATATTCCTCCAATTTCTGAAGATATTAAAATAGAATTAGCAAAAAGATACATGAGCAGTTATGAAAAAATTACGGGATTAGAATTTAAGGCAGAAGTTTCAGATGTTCGAAAAAGGATTTATGAAAGTTTAAAGGAAGCCAATTATTTATAGAATTTAAGAAAAATTTAAATAATAATTCACAGTAATTTATCGTATTATGTTGAATTTAATATTTTTATTTGTCGATTTTACTTTATTTATCCTTAGTTTTGTATTCATTATCTTAGATCTTAAAAGTTATAAGGAAGAAAAAAATGAAGAGCTAAAAGGAACTATCATACCCAAACGAAGTAAATACGCGTTATTATTTGGCTTATTAGCTCTAGTACTCGCAGTAATTATTAGTTTAGGTTATATATGATTGATTAACAACAATTAAAGATATTATATTCTTCAATTTTACTATCTTTTATTTTATTAATTCACCTTTCAATAATCTTTTTTTCTCTAAGAAATCTAGATTTTAGTTTAGTATTATTACTTAAATTTTATTGAGGATATATAAGATCTTGTCGTTTTTGTCGATGCGTATTATTTTTAAGTTAATAAGAACTAATAAAAATATATAAAACTTCTTTTTTCACAAATGGATCGCCAAGAATTTGAAGTAGAAATAACGTTAATGAATAAACCAGCAGCTAGAGACCCAGTAGGAGAAACTATCCAAAAAGACCTTTTGGCAAAGAAAGGATATGATATGGTATTTAATGTCCGTTCAGGGCAATTTTTACGAATTAAACTTAAAGCTGCTGATGAAATTCAAGCTAAGAAAATTGTAGAAAAAATGTGTAACGATCTCCGAATTTTTAATCCAGTTACTCAAAATCTAACTATTTTAAAAGTATCAAAATTATGAATATTAAAATAGCAGTAATCGAATTCGCAGGGAGCAACTGTGATTTAGATACTGTACATGTTTTGAAAAATGTTATTGAGGGTGTAGAAGCAGATTTAGTATGGCATAATCATTTTAAGGAATCTAATTACGATGGAGTAATTTTACCCGGAGGATTTGCATTTGGAGATTATTTAAGGGCAGGAATTATTGCTGCTCATAGTCCGGCAATTGATGAAGCACGGATAATGTTG
>CAYNEU010000504.1:0-3818 GCA_964396275.1 uncultured archaeon
CTATTGCTAAGCATATCTTACTACTATAATATTTTTCATCAAAAAAAGATGCCGGGTTTTTATATCTGGCTAAATATTTAGGTAAATTTTCATGTTCTTCCTTTGAAAGTAATAATTTTAAACCAATTTGTTTTTTTTGAAAATAAAATAAATTTGTGCCCCAATCAATAGTATCAATAATTATATGAATAAAATAATTAATACCACCAATGATTAGTACTATCCAATTCAAAAGATATCCCAAAAGTATTATTATTATACTTGGAATTATTGAGTGACTAATTAAAAGTCTATGATTGTAATCTTTTGCATATTTCGAAAAAAATACATCAAAATCACATATAAATGAAAATAAAATAATAATTGAAAAATCAAATAAATTAAAATTGAAATAATAGTTTAGAATCGAAGCAAATATCACTCCTATTGCGAAATGGCTATTAATATGCATAATACATTATTAATTAGAGTTTGTTATTTAATTGATATATTGTTTTTTCTCTAATCTTTTTAAAACGGCTTTTTTTGTCTTAAAACCAGAGGGTCCTTTTTTTTCTACTAAAAAAGAAGCTGCTGCAGATGCAAAATATGCAGCTTTTTCGATAGATTTCCAAGATTTATCCGAATGGATAAATTCAAACAAAAAGATTGAAAGATACACATCTCCTGCCCCAGTTTCATCTATAACTCTCCGAGGTTCAAATGCAGGTATTTTCAAGATTTTTTCTCCCTTTTTAGTGAGTATCGACCCTTTTTCTCCTAAAGTCATAATGTAAATTCCGTAATTATTATATCCATTACAATGAGCCATGACTTTATCAAAATCATTACAAGTTCTTGCAAGAAGATTCATTTCTTCCTCTGAACCTTTTAGTATTAACTTATCTCCAATTAAATGTATAATTTTTTCCATATTAGAGATAATTTCACTATCATAAATATATGCTACTTTTCCATCTTCATCAATTTTTCTAATAAAACCCTGTAAATCAATACCGATGTAAGTATTAGGAAACTTTTTTAGAATTTGACCTACATATTCAATTGAAATTTCATTACATAATGGAACTAGTACAAATACTTCTGGAGGAGAATTAATATATTCTGACGGAATATCGCTAAACTTAAGATTGGGGCTTTTAGATTTTAGCGTTAATGTTCTTGCATGATCAAAATAATCTAATACAAAATTCGTATTTTTTACAGGAGAGTATTTAATTCCGCTTAAATCAATATTTTTATTTTTTATTTTATCTAGTAGGGAGTTATTCAAATTTAATTTACCTATATGTGAAATTATTCCAATTTTAGCATCTTGGGTATAAATACTTAGTGCTAAGGAACAGTAGGATACGCTTCCTCCAAGACTGGGCTTATTCAAGCGTTTGAAACGTATTATGTTATCAATCGAGAAAGAGCCAGCAAAAATTATGGAGGGATGATTTTTATTATGGATTTTCATATATTATAATTTTAATTGTTCAATTATTTTATCTTTTTCATCTATTGTTATTTTTAACTTATTTATTTTATTTTGCAAATCTTCTACTAAATCTGACATAGGTCCTTTGTGGTTTATAGGTAGTGGTTTCTCTATTGCTTTTAATTCTGCTATCAAGTGATCCTTCTGATTTAATTGCTCTTGAATTGCAGAGAGTTTTTTTTCAAGATCATCAATCTGGGGAGTCAAAACGGGTTCCTCTGATTTCTCCTTCAGAGATTTTTGTATTTGAGAAAGTTCATTTTTTAATTCCTCATTCTCACTCTTAAGTTCTTTTATCTCATCTGGCTCTAATTTGAATCCTCCACTTTCAATTGCTACTTGAAGTTCAGATTTTTCTTTACTTAATTTGTCCACGATTCGCTTATACTTGTTTAAATCTGATTGAAGATCTTGACATAAAATTTCTAATGTTTGCGATGAGGGTTGGTTCGATTGAGGTTTTATCACCGATGATTTTGGTGGTTCTACTGGAACAACATAATCTATCGGTAATTTTTTCATTTTTTCTATTAATTGTTCATTTAACGCTTCATTTTCTTGCTTTAAATCATCAATTTTCTTATCTAATTCATCAATTTGAGATTTCTTTTTCGATAATTCGGATTTCAAATCATCAATCAACGCTGTGGTTACTGTAGAATCGGTTTCAGGGGTAGAAATGCTAATAGATTGAGATGCCTTTAAAGCTACTTCTAATCTAGTTTTTAATTCAGTAATTTCGTGATTTCTTGCTCTTAATTCTACTTCTTTCTCAGTAAGGTCTTTTTCTAGCCTGATTATTTGATTATTAAATTTAATATTTTCTTGTTGAATATCACCTACATTTATTCCACCGGTCATCTGTGCTTGTTTTAGCTGGTCTTTCAGTCTCACATTTTCATCAATAGTATTCTTAACGATTTCTTCTGTTTTGCTTATTAAATTTATATTCTCTTTAATTTTATTTCTTAGTTGCTCATTCTCTTCTTCTATTTCCTTAATTCTATCTATCGTTTCTCCGACGGCACTGGGTTTTTTGAATTCATTTTCCATCTTTTTTCTCCACAAGCTTATGAAATCCTCAACTTTTTCATTATCTTCTGGCATTTTACATCAAGACTTTTTTTGCTCTAATTTTTGTATTTTTTATGTGATTTATTTCATTAACACTCCTGAAAAATATCCCACACAATATCCACTAATATTTCCAGTTTTTTCAGCACTTGTATAATATTTCAATAATTTCCCTTTACTTGCATTTAAATTTTTAGCTATCATTATTAAAGAAGTTATTGTTTGAGAACCACATACCGTTGTTTTTGAAGCAGTCTCAAGTGTTTTTTCTGGATTAAAGGCAACAAAAGCATCAATAACTTGTTGATCTATTTCCTTAAATTTTTCTAATTGTTTTGAATCATAGACCTCTTTATGGGTCATGTCAGAAGAAGCAACTACTACCACATCCTTGTCATAAGATTCAATTGCTTTTGCAATATCGTTTGACAATTGGCTCAATTTATTAAAATCTTTAACAGATACTACTATTGGGATAAATTTAACTTCTTTTCCGTGAGCACAGTATTTAATAAAAGGTAATTGTACTTCTATATTGTGTTCTCTTCCAAAAGGATGTCCAATGAATGCTGACTCATCATTAATAATTATATTACTATTATCTATTATTTTCTCAGATAATTCTTTATCAATATGCATATTTCCTAAGGGTGTCTCCCACTCTCCATCATCCATTAACGCGACTTTTCCATAACCAATATGATCTGTACCTAATACTATAACAGTATCGGGAATTCTTTCTAAGAACAAATTTAGAAAAGTAAATGCTGCAGCACACCCAGAGTAGATATATCCCGCATGAGGAGATACTCCACCTATTATAGATCTTTGTTCTTGATTTAAAGTTTTTGGTTCTTGACCCGGTCCAAACTCCGTATTGGTAAAAGATTCTTTTAATATATTAATCAAATCTGGTTTATAGCGGGGGTAAAAGCTACCCGCAACAGCAGCTCGTCTAATAACCATTTTTTTAACACGTGTATTTTTTGTTATACTATTAAAATTATTAATATTGAACATTATATAATATCATCTACTAATTGTAAATTTAAAAGAATTATTAAGCTAGTTTAAATACCTCTTTAATGATGAACCAAATAAAAGATGAACAAATCTCTCTTGATGACATTGAGATACCAGAGAAAATTCCCGCAAAATTCGTCAATTCTAGAGTGATTGTCTTCAATCCTTTATATGCTTCATATTTGTACGTAAAGAAAGGATTTTTTGGATCTCCATTAGGAATAAACAAGCCTAGATT
>CAYNEU010000505.1:0-5212 GCA_964396275.1 uncultured archaeon
TAACTTTAATAAAAAAAAAAATTGAAATTATTTCTTAACTAAAATTTCTTTGATTTTTTCAGCTCCTCCATTATTAAAGAATTCCTTGATTTTATCCGAGTATTCTGGCAAAAGCTGTAAGAACGGTAAAATTGCTCTTGAAAGCGAACTGAATGCTTCATTTCCATCACCCATAATAAACATTTTATCTGGACTCAGGTTCTTAAAAATTTCCGGTAATATGTTGGTTAGTTGAACCGCTAAGAATCTCTCATCCGCAGTACTCATTGCTTCAACTTGTTTCTTAAAACCTTCTGCTTGAGCAAGCATTTGTTGTTTGATATTCTCCGCTTCACCTTCTGCTTGAGCAATTAATTTTCGTTTTATTTGTTGAGCATCAGCATCAACTTCAATAATTTTTTTCTGTCTATCACCATCCGCTTCAATTTTCTTACGTTCTCTCTCTTGCTCTGCTATAGCAATTTCTTTATTCTTCCTTTGCAATTCAATTTCTTTTTCAACTTGTTGATTCTGAATCCCAACTTCATTTTGAACTTCTAATTCTCTTAATCTGGATTCCCTTTCCGCATCTGCTATAGCCATTCTAGCTTTTCTCGCTTCAATTGCTTTTTTTACTGCTTCCATATTCTTTTTCAGTTCCGGTTCTAGAATATTTACCTCTCGTATTTCAATTGATTCGATTACAACTCCCCAATCCGCTGTTAATTCGTGGATTTCTTTACTTACAATAGTTATTATTTCTCTACGCTCTCGAATTATTTTTTCAATTGGCATATTAGCACAGGTAGTACGGATAATTGCCTCTGCTGCATTTTTAAGAATCTTTTCTACATAATTTTCATCTCTAGGAACCCATGAGACGGCACTAAACGCTTTTTCAGGATCAATTACTTTCCAAATCAGCATTCCTACAATTGAAATGTTTTGATATTCCATAGAAACGACTTGTTCGTGAGCTTCTAATGTTGTTTGAATGCTTGTTGTGGGAATTACGAGATATTCATCAATTAAGGGTAATAACCATAAACTTCCTCCCAATCCGGCATGTTTTACCTTACCATTACGTAGATGTATAACAAACTGGTTTGTTTTAAACTTTCTATACCTTGTTGCCATAAAAATTAAAAAGAGGAACCCTACAATTATTATAATAACAACTAACGCTGTAACCCATGGAAATACTTCTTGAAACATCATCTCCTTATTTTTTACCTCCTAATGTTTAATTTTAATATATTTTTTATATTTTTTTTTGAAAATTTTAAATAATGATTAATATTTTTATTTAATACCATTTTTACCTCATTCTATATCGAATTGAGTTAATTTTATTATCAACTAATAAAAATCCATCTTTTATATCGCAAATATATACTTCATCTCCCTTCTCGAAGGACGAATCAGGATTTATTGGTTTTACATGAATTCTTTCAAATTTCATTGGAGTATTGGATGGAATTTTAATAACTCCACCTCTTCTATCTACATCCAAAACAATAACTCCTTTTTGTCCAATTAAATTTTGAGTAGAAGAAATATTGTAGAATCTAGATTTTGCTATCTTCTTCCAAGTAATAGACATGATTTTAGTAAATAGATACGTTACTGCTAATGTTGCGAAAAATAAGAGAAACTTCACTTCAATAGCGAAAAGATAATAGAATAGTATTCCAGCTATCCCGAAAATTAATAAAGACGTAGAGAACAATAACATGAAAGGAGCTGGAGTTGTATCATTAAATACATTAGAATCTCCTGTATCATCAAAATGGTCCACATGATCAACATTATCTGGATGATCTATGTGATCAATATGATCTACATGATCCGTATGTCCTAAATCTGTATGATCTATGTGGTCAATATGATCTATATGATCTCCATAATCCACATGGCCTAAATCAGCATGATCTATGTGATCAAGATGATCAATGTTTTGTAGATCATGAGTTGACAATTCAGCAAGAAAAGTTGATATAACTGACATTAGTATTCCCCCAATAAATAACCCTAAACAAATGCTAAATAATATATCATAGATATAATTATACAAGGAACCAAAAAATGTAAATATTAAACCAAGAAAGATAATTAAGAATGTAATTACACTTTGCTTTTTTTTCCAGTGAATTGTAGGTAATTTACTTAACGTTCTTGTTTCCACCTTTAACCTAATTTTATATAATTTTAAAAAAACTGAAACCTATACTTTAGTTCCACACTGATGACAAAATCTTGCATCTCTATCAACCTTTGATCCACAAAATCTGCAATAGTTAATATCAATAACATTTGGGATATCTTGTTTAACTTCTCCATAAATAGATTCTTCAGGTTGTTTTTGAATTGAGTTTTGAATTTTATAAGGATTATACTGGTGAGAGGGTTCTTGAGGTTGATATTGATATGAATTTATAGGTTCTACATTAGCTTTCTTAGGAGGTGCACTCATCGATGATGCAATAACCCCAATAATTATCACAAAAAATATGAATCCTCCAAATACAGTAATCATAGGCCATAAGGGTATCATTGTAAATCCATCAGAACGAAAAAAGAATGTAAATATTATAATCCCAAATACAAAAAACAGCAATAATCCTAATACTATTGCTCCTGCGGATCTATTCCTAGGATATCTACCCCGTCTACTAGCAACTATTAATGGAACCCATGCCAATTTTCTTTATAACACCTTTTTATATTTTTTTATATTTCTTTATATTTTTCTTTATTTTCGATATATATGTATATACCTATATATTTAAATGTTATGATATTTTAAGAAATCCAGTGAAAAGAGGGGAATCCCTTAAGTTTAAATATTGAGATATATATATTTATATATATAAATAAATAGAAAATTGCGAAGATATAAGTATTCTTTTAATATATAATTTTATATATACACCAAAATTGTTTAAAAAGCTCTTATTTCTTTTATTAAATAAAATGAAACTTTATATAATATAAAAATATATATTCAATTTGAAATACTAATAAAAATAATCTAAGAATAACGGAGGTGGTTTTAATGGCAAAAAATGACGATAATACTAATGATTCTCCAAATGAAGAGATTAAGGAACCTGAACCTAAGGATAAACCTATTTATGTTAAAGTAAGTGATGAAACTAGAAATCTAATTGATAAATATAAAGATAAAGGGACTACCATCTCAGATTTAGTAAGAAATGCTGTTAAATGTTATGATGATTTTAACTCAATCTCACCTGAAATGCGGGCGACTATCGAAAAACATAAAAACGTAGATGAATCTGATATTTCATTTATAGAACGAGCTCTCAAATATTATGGAGATCAAAAAAATCTTGATAGAGATTTATGGGTTCGCGCGAGAGATGAAATGAAAATGATGCTTATAGGAAAAACAACCTTCAATCAATTGATTGCCGCTGCAGAAGCTCCAGAAGAAAGTTTAGACAAACCTTGGAGAAAAAATGTCGCTATTGATTTAATTTTATGGTATAATGACTCCAAACCATTAAAAAGTCTTTCAATAGAAGAAATAATAAAAACTATACAAAAGCTTTGGGTTGTAGCGAATTATTTCCACACCATAGATGTAAAAAAAGAAAGTGAAGATTTATATCATTTACTTTTCAGACATAGACAAAATAAACGATATGGTGTTTACTGGTTAGGGTATTTCACAGAATTATTCACATCAGATGAAATGCCTTTTAAATGTGAGATTGAAGGCCAAGCTTTCGATGAATCGGTCTCTATGACGATAAAAGTAGGATACAAAAAATAAAAATTACATTCTAAAGAATTATTCATATCTGTCTTCTAATCTGGAGTAAATTTCAGGGTTAGTTATGACTTTTTTTCTAATTCATCCATCTCAGCCAATAACTTGACTTTTTTCTCCTTCCATTCTACTCTCATTTTGATATCACAGAAACAAGTGTTTATTGCCCTTTCTCCCTTTTGTAGACTATCTTTAGCTAAATCAAATTTACCAATTTCTTTATAACATCTTGCTAGCTGAACATAAGTATTGTATGTGAACCATCCCAATGGATCCAGTTCTAAGGCTTTTTGAAGTACTTTAATAGCTTCTTCATATTCTCCAAATTCAGTTAAAATCTCCCCATAGGAGTCGTAATAATTACCATCGTCGGGATCAAGTTTAGTTAACAACTTTCCCGCTTCTATTGCTTCTTTTTTTTCACCGCGATATAAATGCCAATATACTTTATGATTTAACAAATCAAAATTTTTAGGATTTTCCTCCCATAACTCATTAGCTATTTCTAAACCCTTGTCATAATTGTTCTTTTTTTTATAAAGATAAGCTTTATGCGTTAAAAGTTTTGTTTGATCTTCTGGAAATAGTTTTATCCCTTCATCTACTAACTCTAATGCTTCATCAATCTTCTCAAAATCATACAAAATATTATATTTCATGAAGTATAAATGGAGATCTTTTGGATTAAGTTCAATAGCAGTGTCAATTGCCTCAAGAGCATCTTCAAACTTTTTTGATTGTTTTAAAACAAGACTCTTAAAATGATAGTATTTCGCTTTATTAGTGTTAATATCCTCTAATAAAATTGCGTGATCAATATCATCTAAAACTTGGTCTATTTTAATTTTCTCCAAATCTATTTGGTTAATAAATTTATACCCCAATACTAAGGCTTTCGTTACATACGATATGGGATGATCAGGATAAAGTTCATTTAATTTATTATTGATTTTAAGAGCTTTATCGAACTCTGCCAATGTTAAATGACAATAAACCATTATAAAATTATAAGGAATAAAAATTTCCTCATCTATTTTATTCGGATAATTTTTTAGCATTTCTTTCAAAAATCGAATAGCACTTTTGTGTCTATTAGATACACTTAACATAATTGCCTTTAAGAACAATAGGTCTAAATTATCTGGATCCAATTCAATAGAAGAATTTAATTTTGCGAAGGCAACATCAGAATCCTTTTTTTTCATTGAATGTTTAGCTTCATCAAACATATTTTTGATTTCTGGCGAAGAAAAGAGAGGTAACACCATTAATATTGAATAATCTATATAAAACTTAAATTCTGCTTGTTCCACTAAATCAAAACGTGAATTATACGATTGAAATACTTCAGGAATATCTCTCCAAGTAACACCCTCTAATTTATCAAGTGTATCTACTAATTTTCTTTCAGTTTCTATTCTATATGCTAAGTGGCTA
>CAYNEU010000506.1:0-3431 GCA_964396275.1 uncultured archaeon
GAAATATTTAATAGATAAAATACATGATAAAAGTAGAATAGGAATTTGTTTTGACACAGCTCATTCTTTTGCGGCAGGATATGATTTTACTACTAAAAAAAAATATAATGAAATGTGGAATGAATTTGATGATGTAATTGGTCTAAAATATTTATTTGCATTCCATTTAAATGATACTGATAAAGAATGCGGCTCCAAAGTCGATAGACATACTCATATTGGTCAAGGTAAAATAGGAAAAGAGCCCTTTGGCTTCTTTATTAATGATGAGCGATTCATAAATATGCCTGGCATATTGGAAACTCCTAAAGGTGATATTTTAAAAGAAGATGTAATGAATTTAAAAATTCTTAAATCTTTAAGAAAATAGAAAGTTATTCCACTTCGAAAAATACAGGATCTTTACTTGTCGCCATCCCTCCATAGTTTACAGTTAATTCTTCATCTTTCTTAATATCTCTTATAGTTTTAAATTTAATTGTGTCATTTCTATAATTATACTCATATTTAACATTTGGACTATAAGAGTGATTCATAAATTGGCAGATAGTCATAGCGAGGGCCATTTTATTTTCTAATTTATATTTTGGATTTTTCCATTCAAAACAATAATTCGAGAGAAGAGTTTTATCAATTTGTTTATATTCGTTATTCGGAATTAAAACCACATGTGCAACATCAAGTATCCTACTACTACGAATATCTTTTTTTGCGAAAAGTCCTTTCCCTTTTTTTGAGGATACGATTTTTACTTTTAGAAGATCATTCATAGATATCACAATTAACAATAAAATACATCTTCAATATTAAATAATGTGAAACGTGTTAAAGAAAAAAGTTTCTTAAAAAGATCTTTAAGAAAGAATTATATTACTCTACCTCGAACCATACAGGATCTTGACAACTAGGGATCGCATTATAATTTATTAAAATTTCTTCTCCTTTTGAAATATCTCTTATAGCAGAAAACTCAATTGCTTTACTTTCATAATCGTAAAGATATTTAGCATTTGGTTCAAATGAATGATTAATAAATTGGCTTACGCTAAGAGTTATGGCATTTCTAAAAGCGGGCATGTGTTCTGGATCTTCCCAAATATAACAATAATTATACAAGATTGTTTTATAAATTTTTTTATATTCTTTGTTAGGAATAGGAACTACATATGCTATATCAATAATAGTTCCTTCTTTAATTAGCTTTTTAGCAAAAGCCCCTCTGCCTTTTTTTTCAGAAATATATTTTACTTCAATATATTCGTGCATAAATATCACTAAATAATTACCAATTATAATATTTATATAAATTAAAAGCTAGTAAAATTCAATATATATGATAGATAGAAGTAATGTTCAAGTATTTATATTTACAAGAAATCCACTATTTAAAGTCTTAATATTAAAAAGAACAGTAGAACGAGGAGGATTTTGGCAACCTTTATCTGGAGGCATTGAAAAAGGGGAAGATTATAATGATACAATAAAACGAGAAGTTTATGAAGAAACTGGAATAAAAGAAATAAAAAGAATAATTGATCTAAATTACAATTTTACTTACAAAACTAGTAAGAATAAGGAATTAAAAAAAAAAATGAAAGACTTTTGTTTTGCTGTTGAAATTAACAAAGAAAAAGAAATAAAGTTAAGCTATGAACATGAAGCATTTTTATGGTGTTCTCAAAATGAAGTAAAGAATATATTAAAATGGAAATATAATCTCATTGCTTTTAATAAATTATTAAAAATACTCAATATTAAATAGTAGTTTATTCTATTGAGGCATGCCTTTTGTCAATATCTTCTTCTGTGATATTCAATTTTACCATCAATATACCTCCTAACGAATCTAAAACTGCTAAAGCTGAAATATC
This sequence comes from uncultured archaeon, assembly GCA_964396275.1. Lineage (GTDB taxonomy): Archaea > Asgardarchaeota > Lokiarchaeia > Sigyniarchaeales > SOKP01 > Loki-b32. The sequence goes on from CAYNEU010000506.1 coordinate 1,872, forward strand.
AAATAAACTAGTGTAAGGTGCAAGAGTTTTATGAGTTAAAGCGACATCTTTACTTTTTCCTTTTATTTCAATTACATAATTAGATAGTCTACCTATTGTACTTTTAGGATTATTACTAAGAGAGACAATTTTTCCTCCAATTTCTTTTGCTTTTTCTGAGATTGCGACTGTGGAAGTAGTTTCTCCACTTCCACTTAGTATAATCAATAGATCTTTACTTGTATATTGATGAGTAACAGCATCCGATACAAAACATGATTTTATACCTAAATGCATTAATCTTTGAGCAAAACATCTTCCAATAAATCCTGATCGTCCAGCACCATATACAAAAATTCTGTTCTTATTATTATAAATTTGTAAAATTAAATCAATTGTATTTAAAACATCACGACTTTTAATGGTTTCAGCATTAATTTTTATTTGACTTGCTAATTCTAGCATTGTATTATAAAATCTTTCTTGATTATTTTCAGAAGTCATAGTAATGATCTTTTTTTTATTCTTCTTTATATTTTTCTGGATTCACACATTTCCGCCATTGCATAACAGTCTCTAATGGACCTAATCCAATTAGGAGATCTCCCTCTTCGAAAACAAAATCAGGTTTAAACCTATATATCCATTTATCTTCCCTTTTTAAAGCTATAATATGAAAACCTCGCTTATAGCGTTTATCTTGTAATTCATTATATGTTTTGCCTTTAAAATATGAATCTTCAGATAATGTTTCTCTTACCACAGTTTCTCCAGTTTCTCGAATAGCTTGCTGTAAAATTCCATGTGGCTCAAAACCTTTAAGAATATTTTCTGCAATATGCGCAGCAGCATCAGATATTAATTCACAACTAAATACAATTCTCATTATTCCAGTAAGATCTCGTGGTGATTCGATCAATTTTGCTAAATCAAGAAGATCTTTTTCAAGAGCAAGATTTAAACCGTCCATTAATTCCTCCATTTCTAAAACATCTTCCGAGACTTCCTCATTGCTGAAGAATAGCGCTGCTAGTGCTAATTCTATCATAGTTTCTGAAATATCAGTTATTAGAATATAATTTCTTTGGATTTCTTCAACTTTTTCACAAATATCTGGATTATCAAGGTCAAGGATTTGTTTTTTCCCCTCTTTTTCAATTTCAAAAGAAAATGGTTCTTGATCATGACAAAGTTTTTTTAATTCTATAATTGGTTGAATTTCTCCCTTTACAATTAAAATATCATCTATTAAAACTATTTCATCTCTCTCAAAAAGCCATTTGCCTGCTCTCCGAATTGCAATTAAATCGACTCCATGTTTAGATCTGAAGTGTATTTCTTTCCTTGCTTGTCCGATAAATTCACACCCTTTATTAATATTGATCTTGACTATAGGTTCAGGTACGTAACTAATATCTCTAAATAATTGAGCAAAATAAGAGATATCATTATTGATATATACTACTCTGGCAATATCAGATAAAGCATCAGATATTTTATCGATAGAATATCCCATAACAACGATAGGTTCTAAACTCTTGGCTCCATCCAATCCTCCTGAAGGTGCCTGAATAATTTGGA
>CAYNEU010000507.1:0-1676 GCA_964396275.1 uncultured archaeon
GATTCATTTAAAGCACATAATATCGATATCGCAACCCCTATGCTTATTAATAATACTAATTAATGCTTTTTTTTATTTTTCCTTATTTCTGAGTAAAAAATTAGATATTTCGATACATATAAAAAAATAGTACATGAAAAAGAAAGTAGAGTTTAACTCCCTTAATTGTTATTCGCCTTTATTTCCTTGTAACAATTAATAATTCCACATCCATTAAGAAAGATATAACAAGTATTTATAATTCCATGACTTAGAACTCCAATGGAGAAACTAAAAATTACCATCAGCAATGCAATTATCACACACACATTCTATAGTCTATGGGAAAATTAAGGAATAATTAGGATATTATCTTCGAGTTATGGCGTTTGATGCCACATTTATGTCACATATCAAATAGAATTGACATTTTTACCTATTAACATCCACATTGTATGATATTCTGTATCTTTAGAATAGTTTTTGTGAAAATATTCAAATAGGTCAACAATATTCAAAAATTTGAAATCCTCCCGAAGCTCCTCTTCTGAACAGAAATGAATAAAGAACTCACTTTGAAATGAATTTGGATCATTTTTTACTGATACACCTTTTCCATAATATTGCTTATCGTTTGAGGAAAGTGTACTCAAGAAAAAAAAGCCATTTGCTTTTAAAATCTTCTTGATTTTAAAAATAAATGTGTTTCTCTCAGCTATATTAAAGAAATGGTACACGCCTGAAATGTAAATTATATCATATAGAGTATCATCTAAATCCTTCCAATCCATACATTCAAATGTGATATTATCTTTGTTTGAATTAAGCTCAATTGCATTTTCTATAGCTTTTAATGAAATATCTATTCCTCTTATTATGAGATTATCTAAATTCGAAGATATAAAGTCGATATCGCGTCCATCACCACATCCAATGTCTAGAAATGTAAATTGATTAGATTTAATCAATTTTTTTTGAAGAAAACTTAAAGCTACACTAGCAGTTTTACTAACTTTATCATCGCCACTTGGAATATGGTTCATACATTTACTTAATCAAAGAAGAGTTAAAAAAATATCTTTGGAATTCGATATCGTATAAGAACAAATAAGGACCCCTTGCCCAATATTATCTTCGCAATATTGAGTTGCTAGAACCCCATCTATAGTTTTCTATCCAATTAAATAATTAATGAGAATTTCAGTAGTCTAAAAATTGAGTTTTAATTACAAATTTTATATGCAATTACATATGTAAGAGAATAAAAAAGAAAAAGAAAATTATTGTTGTTAATCATGAATTCCAAAAAAACTAAGCGGCGGATCGAGAAAAAGTCCTCTAGAACCGCTGCTATGACTTGCGTGTCCAGAGCATCTTCATTTTATGAGAAATCACCATTTTATAAAAGTAATGATAATATAGCTCCCCGTTTATTACCCAAATTTATACACCTTTTAGTTAAGTCACGCCGAATGCGTATTTTTCTTTTAAAAATATGCGCTCCAAAAGGAATTTATGAATATGTTATTGCTCGAACGAAAGTAATTGATGAAATTTTTCTAAACGCAATTTCAAATAATTTTGATCAGATCCTCCTTTTTGGAGCTGGTTTTGATTCTCGAGGTATTCGTCTTGTTAATAGAGAAGATAAGACTAAAGTTTTTGAATTAGACGTAAAAACCACAATATATGACAAA
>CAYNEU010000508.1:0-2519 GCA_964396275.1 uncultured archaeon
GTTCATAATCGCATTGAACAGATACGCATAGAACAAATAACTCATGATGTTGATCTAGATTTTGTGAATTGGAATATTGTTATTAATTTGATACCAGAAATTTGTGAGAAAAAAGGAATTGAAATTAACGAAATCCCTGAAATTTTGAAACGTTATAAAAAGAAAGGAACAATAAAACGTGAAGGAACGTCTATAATTATAGATCCGGGAATAGAAGATCTGCAAAGTTTACAAAAATTAAGAGAAAAGATACTTAAAAAGGTTGTAAAAGGGATTAGAGGAGTTAAGAGAGGATTATTAACCCCTTCAGATGATGGTAAAGAATGGATAATTAAAACTGAAGGTACTAACATGCAAAGTGTAATACAAATTGAAGGAGTAGATTTAACCAGAACAGTTTCGAACCACATTCACGAAATAGAAAAACTATATGGCATAGAAGCAGCACGTCAAATGATAATATCGGAAGCTCAAAAAGTCTTAGAACAACAAGGATTAGATGTAGATTTAAGGCATCTCTTGATTTTATCAGATCTAATGTGTTATTCTGGATCAATTCAATCTATTGGAAGACATGGAATATCAGGTTCAAAATCGAGTGTATTCGCTCGTGCCGCATTTGAAGTTACAGTTAATCAATTACTCGATGCTGGGCTTTACGGAGAGGAAGAACGTTTACTTGGAATCCCTGAAAATGTAATCGTAGGCCAAATTAGCCCGATAGGCTCAGGGCGTGTAGCTGTAATGTTCGATTTAGACGAAAATCTCGCAATATTAAAAAAGAAGGAAAAATGATATCATCAAGCGAAAACTTTTAATTAGGATATAATAATATAAATGTTCCTAAAAAAAAAATTAAAAATTAAAAAAGCATTATTCTTATTAATTATTATATAGAAACTTATTGAAATTATCATGGCAAAGGGAAAGAGTAAAACCGTTACTGAAAAAGTCGATCTAAGTAGGAAAAAAACTAAGGAGTTTGATGTTGATACTAATATCAAAGTCGCTTATAAAACAGGTAAAATAGTCTATGGTAAAAATCAAGTTCTGAAGAACATAAAAAGAGCAAATTCTTTTAAAATGATTATCGTGAGTAATAATTGCCCTACAGAATTGATTTGGCAATTAAATTATTATAATTCTCTTTTAAAGGATCAAATCTTTATCTATAAATATAAAGGCTCAGGTTGGGACTTAGGTCTAGCTTGTGCTAAGCCATACATGATTTCTATTATAGGTATAATCGATTTTGGAGATTCAGCTTTGATCTCTTTAAAAACTAAATGATCTTAATAACGTATAACAAGTTTTTTCTATGTTAAAAAAGAATATTAAAATTGATCGGGAAGCAATGGATCTTATTTCGCTATTTAATAATATATCTGGAGCAATTATAAAAGATTGTTTGATTTTTAAATCACCTGAGAATAGATCCGAAATTATTATTTTTCTAGTAAAAGAAGAGGATGTAGGAAAAGCTATTGGAAAAGCGGGTGAACATGTTAAAGATTTAAAATCAAAACTCCAAAAAAAAATAGATGTTATTGCCTTCTCTGAGAATCTTAACCAATTCATCCAAAACATATTACAAACTACAAAGAATTCTATAATGGTTCAAAATATCGAAATTAAAGAAAGCAGAAATCTAAAAAAAACCGTTATTATTACTGTAAGACCTCAAGATCGCGGAAAAGCAATTGGTAAAGAAGGCTCAATGATAAGAAAGATAAAAGAACTGGTGCTAAGGTATTTTGAAGTCGATAATGTAATTATTAATACGAAAAATATCTGATTTTTAGTACCTAAAAATTATCCTTAATAATTATTATTAATTTAATCACAAAATTACCATTTATAGTGATTAATATGTCAAAATTGAATCTGTATGATGAACAGGCTGCTATTAATCATGTTAAATCGCTAGATTTTACACGACACGCAGCAACTGATGGTGAAACAAAAACCATAAACTATATCCGAAAAGAACTAGATACAGTGAATCTTGATGCTAAAGTTGAGTCTTTTGAGTGGACTGCTTCATTGTTTCAATTCAGGAAATTGATGTTTTTATGGATATTCATTTTTATTTTGAGTAGTGAGATAATTTTATTGTATCCAACTAATACATGGCTAATCTTTCCTCTTGATGGTCTCTTTTTCTTAGTATTAATATTAGGAGTTAAATATGCTTTTGATCATTCAAAACTATTATTCATAGGTAAGAAAAAAGTGTCAAAAAATGTTATCGCAACCATTCAAGCGAAAGATCTATATCCCAAAAGACCTGTTATATTTTTTTCAGCTCATCATGATTCAGTTTCGAATAATTTTCCACACAAAATGACAAAATTATTACTTCTTTCAGCAGTATTTTTGCTCCTCTCTTATCTATTAATTAACTTAATCCTCGCAATTTGGTCAACAATAACATTATTTACAGCAATTCAAATTGGAATTATTTATTTATGGATAAGAAATATTTCCCTAATTATCGGGAGCATTCTACTTATAGAAAT
>CAYNEU010000509.1:0-2546 GCA_964396275.1 uncultured archaeon
CTCAGAAAGATTTTCTTCTCTTGCTTTTTCAGCATATAATTCATATTTTCGTTTCGCATTACTTTCTCCGTTAATAGCTTTTTTTAGATTTTCTATAACAGTTGACATTTTTTGTTCAATGTTATGAATTTAAAACCTTAATAAATTGAGATTTAAAAGGAATACCTTCTATTTTATTATATCTTTTATTTTTTAAAAAAATGAATTATTTCAAACTTTTCTATATTGATTTTTATTATAAAGAAATCAGCAATAAATTTTAACAAACTATTAAAGATCTTCAATAATGTTTAAAAATAGTAATAAACAAAAAAATAAACAGCTTTCAGAGGATATATGACTTCTGGATACCTAACGAAGTTTTTGAGGGTGAAATCATCATTACTCATCAAATAAAGGAAACTCATGATACAATAGAGGAATTTTTAGATTTAATAGGAGTTCTCATTGTTGCATTGAATAAAAAGGGTGATATCATATTTATAAACAAGGCAGGTAATGAAATACTTGGCTACGAACATGGAGAATTAATAGGGAAGAATTGGTTTGAATTTTGCATTCCTAAAGAGAAAAGGGCAGACCTTTTAAAAGCACATAGGGCTTTTATTAAAGGAACTCTAGAATCTTATGAATTCCGCAAAAATCCAATAATAACTAAAAACGGTAAAAAAAAGGTTATCTCCTGGCACAACACCTTAAACTATGATAACGATCGAAATGTAATTGGAACCTTGAGGTCAGGAGAAGATATCACAGAACTCATAAAAATAAAAGATGAATTAGAGCAAAAAGTCGAAGATAGAACGAAAAAATTAAAAAAATCAGAACAAGAAAAACTTTTGATTTTAAAATCTATCTCTGAACTTATAGCCTTTCAAGATCTTAATAACACTATCATTTGGGTAAATCAAGCTGCGGGAGATTCATTAGGCATGCATCCAGATGAATTAGTAGGAAAAAAATGTCATAAACTTTGGCATCGAAGTAATGAAGTATGTGAAAATTGTCCTGTGAAAATATCTATTAAAACTGGTTTAACACAATCTGGTGAAATAATCTCTCCTGATGGTAGAATATGGTCTGTAAAGGGATTTCCCGTTAAAGATGAAACAGGTAATGTGATTGGCGTTGTGGAAGTTTCTTTTGAAATCACGGAACTGAAGGAAGCAGAAAAAAAAGTCGGAGAAGCATATAAACGAATGAATCTTTATAGAAACCTATTTGCTCATGATATAAATAATATCTTTTCAAACATTAAATTGGCGTCTGAGTTATGTAGACCTTATTTACATGATCTGAATAAATTAGATGAGCTAAGGAAACTGCATCAAGTTATGGAAGAACAGATTATTAGAGGAAATAAATTAATTAGAAATGTACAAACGCTTACATTACTAGAAGAATCTAAATTTCTTATTAAACAAGAAAATCTTAGTCAAGTCTTAAATGATTCTATTAAATTTCTTCAAAGTAGTTATCCTAATCGAAATATTGATATCACTACAGACGTTTTTAAAGATAACATTTTTGTTAAAGCAAATGAATTATTGGTAGATGTGTTTGAAAATATTCTATTTAATGCTGTAATACACAATGAAAACCCTAGAGTAGAGATTAATGTAATAATTTCTAAATCAGAACTTTATTCTAAAAGATTTATTAAGTTGGAATTTAAAGATAATGGAATTGGTATCTCAGATGAGCGAAAACAAGCAATCTTTCAAAGGGAAAAAGAAATAGATAGAAATGAACGTGGTTTGGGATTGGGATTATCTCTTACTAAAAAAATTATTGATGGTTATGATGGCAAAATGTGGATTGAAGATAGAATCAATGGAAATTATAAAAAAGGTAGCAATTTTATTTTATTAATACCAGAAACCTGAACAAAAACATTCTGGAATTGAAAAAATATATATTAGCTATTATTCTTTTTTTTAACTTTAGTATCTAAGTATTTATTTTTTTTTCATATTTTTCCAATGGTCGGCTTACCGACATAATTTGAAATTTACCCGATCACCCCGTGCGATTTTTTCTCCAGAGATAAAAATGCTTTCTTTAAGCAGTCTTGATTTTGATTCAAGGTCCAAGGCTTAAAATTCTGAGCTTTTTCTAGTGATTTTTGAATCCGTTTTTTATTCATTTTCCACGAATTATAAAGAAGCATTCGAGCCAACATGTCCAAAAAGCGCACGTTATCATGATTTGACTTCCATCGACGATTAATCCGGTTTAAGTCGGAAAAGCCCGTCTCGATCAACCACCGCCGTCGATAAAAAAGTGATGTGCGGGACGCCCAAGAGCTTGTATTCCCCTTAGGTTTCTCGGTAGTCATGATGGCAAATATTTGCTTCCGAGAATCGGCTAAAGATAGTTTCCCCAACCGATAGTCTCGTTTGACGCCCTGAAGAGAATGACCCCGTTTTGCTTTTATTATCAGGTACACATTTTGAAAAAATCGAACATTTGCCTCAGTAGCACTCGAAAACGTGTACTTCCTCACTCGATTCCCTTCATCTTTTATGTAAGCTTCAATCATCTCG
>CAYNEU010000510.1:0-4618 GCA_964396275.1 uncultured archaeon
AGAAAATAAATAAACTCCCGGTTCATTTGGTAAACTCTTTCGTTGTAAATCTAAATCCTTCATGAATATTAAATATTAATGAGAAATTTAATATAATAAACTGTTCAATTTTATATATCTATAATTGTTAGAATACTTCTAATATTAAAAATCAAAGAGAGTAAATGTTATTTACGATTATTAAATAATAGTAAATAATTGAATTCCTAATATATTAAAAACTTACATTAAATATGGTAACCATTAGAATTTGTCCAAAATGCAAAAAACCGACGCTAAAAAATGCAACAAATGTTAGTGGTTGGTTAGCTCCAGATTTGTACGAGTGTAAAGATAAAAAATGTGGTTATATTGGCCGTTTTTATATTGAAATTGATCCTGAAGATTATCAATTAGATCAAGATGAAAACTCATTAGAATAATTAATTTTAGGTTAAGGTTACATTTTTTAAATAAAAAATTTGATTATCCATATACTATTATAATATATGTGAATTTATAATGAAACAATTATTAGAAGATGCCCAAAAGATTAAATCTTTAGAGATTCAAGGCGCTAGTAACGTTGCTATCAGTGCTATTGATTTTTTAAGTAATTATGCAAAAAGATTAAAATGTGAGAATATTGAGACTTGTTTTAAGAAACTTTACGATGCACAAGTCATATTAATAGATACAAGGCCAACAGAACCTGCTATGAAAAATGGTTTGAAGTATATAATGAATAAGTTAGAACAAGAAAAAGAAAGTATAATTCCTGAATATATCTCTGATATCATTGAAAAATATAAGAATCTATATTATGATATGCTTCAGAATTCGAAGAAAAGAATCGCAGAAATCGGTGCTAGACGATTTCCTCCAACTGGTCAAAAATTTAACGTGATGACTCATTGTCATTCAAGTTTAGTCACTGGAATTTTCTTAGAAGCTAAAAGACAAGGTAAAAATTTTAAAGTTATTAATACCGAGACACAACCTCGATTACAAGGCAGAAAAACTTCACACGAATTATTAAAGGTGGGTATAAAAGTTATTCATGTTGTTGACAGCGCCATGAGATGGGCGGTAAAACATTATCAGGTTGATATAATCATAATTGGTGCCGATAGTATTACTTCTGAAGGAACGATTATTAATAAAATTGGGTCACGATTATTAGCATTAGTGGCTCATGAAGAACATGTACCGTTCTATGTTGCTTCTCCTTTATTAAAGTATAATCCCGAAACAAATCTTGGGATTTTGGAAACAATTGAAATGAGAGATCCTCAAGAAATATGGGAAAAACCTCCAGAAGGAATTAAAATTTTAAATCCAGCATTCGAAACAGTAAGTAGAAGATATATAGATGGTTTAATTACTGAAGCAGGTATATTTGCTTCAAGCCATGTACCAAACTATTTTGCTAAAAAATATCCAGAAATGGTTTAGTAGCTCCTATTTAATTCTTACCCCATTTTTCAATAGCTTTTGCTAATTCAGAATTGTTTTTAGCATATTCAGTTAAACTATAACCTTGTAAAATTGCATCAACAGCTTGTCTAATCGCTCTTGCACCCGCTTCAGTTCCATCTGGATGACCATGACATCCTCCTCCAAACTGATATACCATATCTTTACCTAAAATTTTAATTAATTCGGGAATATGTAATGGACTCAAACCTCCCGAAGCAACAGGTAAAATTGGCTTGATATTATCCCAATTCTGATTTAATGTTGTTAAACTGTTATCTTTAATATTGGGGTTGGAAATTATATTGTTAATTTCTAAGACTTCTTTTTTTTCGCCTTCCATTTTGCCAACAATAGTACCTGTGTGTAATTGATCCATACCTATCAATCTCATTAATTTTGCTAAAACCAGCATAGTCATTCCATGTTTCTTGTTGCGAGTAAATGCTGCATGCATAGCTCTATGAGCATGGATTACTATATCCTTATCATTAAGATATTCTCTGATTTCTTGTAAAGCAGAAAATCCAATAGTCACAATATCAACCATTACATATTCACCACCATTCTTTACCACAAAATCCGCACGTTTCTTCATAACACTTAGCGGTGCAGTAATATTTGGCATATAGAACTTTCTTTCTCCAGTTTTAGATTCAATTTTATCCCGGATTTTTAATGTTTCTGTGATTCTTTTCTCGAACTTGTTAAATGTCATATTTGTTAGATTTTCATCATCTTTAACAATATCTAATCCACCTTGCCAAGCTTCTCCACAAATTTTTGAATGCTCAATCTCATTTAATCCAACTTTGGGTTTTACAATTGTGCCAAGAAGAGGTCTGTCTTTCACATTGGTTAATTTTTTGATACCTTCAATTCCAAATTTAGGTCCTCTATAAGCTTTGACAATATCTTTAGGAAAACTTATATCTAATAATCTTAAAGACTTTAGAACCTTCATTCCATATATATTACCTGCAATTGCACTTAAAATTTGAGGTAGATTACTTGCTTCAAATAATTCTTTAGTGTACGCAATTTTGACAATATTATTTACCTTATCAATATAAAAAGTTGATGGTTTAAGCCGTTCAGCTATTTCGGCAGATAATGTTGCTATTTCTGTCCAAGTGCCAATTGAACTTTCTTTTGCAATTTCTTCAGAAGCTTGCTCTAAATTTTTACACTCTGGTGAAATTTCCACATAATACATTGCAATCAAATCATTTTCACTTGGTTCATAGTCCAAATTTACATAATCCACCAAATTATACCACCCAATTATCATTTAAACTTTAAATTAATTGAATAAGTAAGAAATTTCTATTTAAGAAATTCAAATTTTGAATTACTATAATAAAATCATAAAAAATTAATAATATTTTTAATTATTTTACAGAGTGATAACACTATGAGTGAAGCAAACAAATCTTTCATAATCAACATTAAAGATTTAAGTTTTAAAAGTGAACAACACGTACTTGATTTAATTAGGTTCTTATCCGAAGCATTACCGCAAATAATCCTTAACAGAAATGGAAATGATATTGATGTAGAAATGCCAAATAAATTGTCAAAAAGAGCATTGAGACTTCGAATTAAAAAATTCCTTCATAAAAAAGGACTTTATAATGATTTCAGACCTATTTCTTATAAAACTACTGAATCTGAAGGATATATTGTGAAAGAGAAGAAAATCGTTGAGTTAAGTTATTATTAATATCCAATCTCTTTCAAAATAATTAAATTATTTAAAAAAATATTATTAAATGTGTCTTTAATAGGAACAAATCTTAACATTTCGATTAAACGTATTGATGATTTAATACGTTGCATTAGTTTAGCAAGCCTTTTAGAAGTAGTGGGTTCACCTAAACCGGGCAATGTTCACCGCACAAAAAATTTTGAAAATACAAGATTTGAACATTTTTTAGCGGGAATTGTGGCAATTCAACCAACTTTTCGAGAATTTTGTTATCAGATTTTTCAATTTCCTTTTAAAAATGACGATGACTATGAAAAAATCGAATTAGGACAATTTTTCATGAAGGCTGCTAAAGAAATGATAAATTGGCAAAGTGGAGGTAATGTTTTATTAGGACATATATTAATTTTAGCACCACTCGCCGCAGCATCCGTAATTTGTTTAAAAACGCAGAAATATCATTTTAATGATTTGAGAGAGAATCTAAGTAAAGTTATTGAGAACAGCTCTGTAAATGATACTGTAAATTTGTACAAAGCAATAAGAATATGCAATCCTGGTGGTTTAGGAACTATTGAAAAATATGATATTAATAACGAAAATTCTATCAATGATATTGTTTCTGATAATATAACTCTAAAAAAAATATTTGAACTTTCAAAGGACAAGGATTTGATAAGTATGGAATATACGACTGGTTTTACCAATATTATAAACGAGGGGCTACCATATTTTTTAGAAGTATTTAATCACTATAGAGATATAAATACTGCAACTGTTAATACCTATTTAAAACTCTTATCTTTACATCCAGATACCCTTGTTATAAGAAAATCTGGAATCGATGCTGCATTATATATCTCAAAATCTGCTTCAAAGATATTAGAAAAGGGAGGTATTTCATCTAATAAAGGTTTAAGATTAATATTAGAGTTAGATGATGAACTTCAACAAAAAAAAGGAAAATACAATCCTGGTACGACAGCTGATCTTATATCTGGAATAATATTTTGTGCTTTGTTGTTTGGTTTAAGAATCTAAATTCAAAAAAATTATTTGCTAGAATGAATTTACTATCTATTATAGAAAAAGATTAATAATTTCTCTTTAGGTTATTAAGATTATGGAATTCTGCAACGAATGTGGAGGAATGATGTTACCTTCAAAGTTAGATGGCGTTAAAGTGCTAAAATGTAAGTGTGGAGCAACTAAGCCATTTACAGAAGAAAAGTCTGAAGCTTATAAAGTATCCACTAAAGTCGAGCATTCTATAAGAGAAGAGGTAACGAATCTAGTTGAAGTTATGGACTGGAAGGAAGAGAACTTAAGAAGTTCTATTAAAGATTTTAAATGTCCTCGCTGTGGATACACCAAAGCACACCTTGAAACACGCCAAACACGAAGAGCAGATGAAGGAATGACCCATTTTATTACATGTTTAAAATGCGGGAAAAT
>CAYNEU010000511.1:0-4331 GCA_964396275.1 uncultured archaeon
TTGAAATTCAATGAAATTAATAAGTAAGACAAAAATACTACTTTTAATAATTGTCGGAATCCTATTCACTTTTTCACCAATAATTACCAATTGGCTGAGATTTAATGTGGAAAAAATTGATGTTATTAATGTAGATACTGAAAATTTGAAAGGCTCAAAAATCTCAGAAAAAATTCATATTATTGGTAATTCTGAATGGCTCGATTTCAAAAATGATGGTCATTGTACAGGTTCAGGTACTTCTTCTGATCCTTATGTAATAAAAAACTTGGTAATAGATGGTGAAAATTCGGGAAGTTGTATCTGGATTGAAAATTCCACGGTGTATTTTAAAATTGAGAACTGTACATTGTATAATGCGGGAAACTTTACTGTAGGAGATTATTCTGCAGGAATCTATTTATCAGGTGTTTCTAATTCTCAAATAATTGGTAATAATTGTTCATCTAATTGTATTGGAATATATTTAAATTGGAGTAATAGTAACACTTTTTCAGAAAATATCGTAAACAATAATGATCTTTGTGGAATATGTTTGATGGGGTGTGATAGTAACATCATTTCATGGAACACTGCAAAGAATAACACTTATGGCGGGATTTCGTTAGAATTGAGTCATTATAATAATATTTATGTAAACGTTGCATTTAACAATATGATTGGGATATATTTACATAGCGCTGATTACAACACCATTTCGGGGAATGTTCTAAATAACAATAGGGCGTGGGGGATATGGTTAATGGGTTGGTACAACGACATTTCAGAAAATACAGTAAATAATAATACTGATGTTGGGATTTTTTTAGAATATAGTTATTATAATATAATTTCTAAAAACAATGTATTTAACAATAAGATTGGGATACTTTTTACATATTATTTCGAGGTGTTTGGATGCCACGATAATACTATTTTGGCGAATAGCGTAAAGAACAATAGGATGTATGGGATTGGGATTGATTTTTATTGTATTAATAATGATGTATATCGCAATAGTTTTAATAATTCCCTCAATGCATATGATAATGGTTCGGGTAATCATTGGGATAATGGAGTTCAGGGGAATTCTTGGAGTGATTATACTGGTGTAGACGAAGATGGAGACGGAATTGGTGATATTCCGTATAATATTAAGGGCACTGCGGGAAGTAAAGATTACTATCCATTGATGAAATGCCCAGTTTCCGTTCCAGTAAACCCTCTTGAAATACTTATCTTAATTACGATTAGTAGTGGAGGAGCCGTGGTAGGTGTAGCAACTATCCTATTAATTATAAGGAAAAGGAAAAGAATATAAAAATTAAGTTGTTATTGTCTATCTTTTTAGAATTTCTTCTCCTTCATTTATAACCGACTTGATTACTCCCTAATATCAAAATATAAGATAATTTTAAAAAAGGTGAGACTCATCTTTCTTAAATATTTTCTTAACTTTCATAGCTAATATCAAAAATTAAGATTCTTCGTAGCGAAAGATTTTTAATATTTTAAATTAAATTGAATACTACTAAATTAGAGGTGATCATATGCCTAAAATAACGCATTTTGAAATCAATGCTGATGATCCATCAAGAGCCAAAAGCTTCTATGAAAAAGTATTTGATTGGAAAATCGAAAAATGGGAGGGTCCAATGGAATATTGGGTAATAGAAGCAGGGAAAGAAGATGAAGAAGGAATTAATGGAGGGCTACAAAAAAGAGAAGAGCCCGAAGATCAAATATTTAACTACATTCAAGTATCCAATGCTGATGAATTTAAAAGCAGAATTGAAAAGTCCGGAGGCTCCATTGGAAGTCCCAAAATTACTGTACCTGGAGTAGGTTATATATATATGTTTAAAGATACAGAAGGAAATAAACTCGGGATTATGCAAGAAGACGAAAATGCAAAATAAAGTATAATTTTTTTTTTAATTCTAATTGCTTATAACCAGTCAAAAGCGCATAAATCACTTAATATTATACTAGATTTTGAAATGAAAGAGAGCCTTGAAATGACCCAGATAGTAAAAGAAATCTCAGAGTCAATCAAAAACGAACAGATTAGTAGAGTAAAGAAGGATCGTACCAGAGAATGAAAATAACTACTAAAAATATTAGTAATATAAAACTGAGAATACCATGTTGCTTGGCATTATATTGTTCCTCTACTTGTTCTGACTGTATTTTTTCTCGTAAGTTTAGATTTGGATCAGGATTTGGTGGTAAACCAATAGCTCCTGCTGATCTTCTATATTTATAATCACCATAAAACTTTGAGGAGGAAAATATACGTGTTTTCCATGTAAGAAAGAGAATATAACAAATTTCTGGAATTACGAAAATGCCAATTAGTGGAACAAGTAGTACAGACGGAATTAAGAAGAATAAATTGCCGAGAAGAAGGGCAATCCCATAAGAAATATAAAAAGGATTTTTTGTGATAAATCTCAATACTACAGAAAAGAGCAAAATACCAGAAATTACAATTACAATTATTTCTAAAACTAAATTGCTTTTAACAATAATTAATGGAAAAATAATTATTATAAAATGACAAAAAGCAAAAACAACATCAATATAATTGATTATTCCTTTCTTAAATTCAGTATTTTGGATGCTTATCATTTTGATTTTACGTTAAAAAAATTTAGTCGTTTTTTATTATTAAAAAACTTAAATATTTAAACGTTTTGTCGACTCATAATTAAAAAAGAAAGAGAGAAGTCTGAAGATCATATATCTTTTTTATTTTACTTTTTCTTTGAATTATTAAAGTTATATTCTACTAAAATTCAAAATTCCTTGTTGTTCTTACTCCATATGAAACTAATTTTTTTCGACACTTCTTACAAAGTGCTCTCGAGTCCGTAAAGTCAAGTCTTATCTCTTTGCCGCATTTTTTACAATATATCATCTCTTTAGCCATAATTTTTCACACTCAATCTAACTTTCAGGAAAAAAGAGTTTACTTATTTCAGGATTATAATAAGTAATTTTACATTTTGTAAAACTTAGACTCTTATTTTTAATTGTTGTTTTAGTATTTTTACTTATAATTTGTTAATCTTAATTTAACACACTAAATTTTAATTACGATTTACGTATCTAAAAAATACTATATAAAGTTTTATCCACACTTAACCATGATATTTAATATCTACTATGAGTCAAGATATCCTATTAATATTTTGAAGTCTTAATTACGATAAGTGAATAAGATTCTCCAAATCATTATTCGTATTTGAATTCGTTTGAAGTGAAAAGTTATGGATTCGTTTGAATTGGAAAAGTTCGAGCATTATTTTAAAAATAAACCAAATATCTTAATAATTATTTTTTTTAAACTCACTTCACATGCACTTCATACTTCACATCTAGTGCAAAGTATAAAACTATATATGATGGGTTACCCTATTTTTCTTATAGAAACAAATTAAATAATCGCGATTAATTATGAGTAGATCAGAGGGAATTTTATATCCTCCTGGTGAGATTTTAAATCCCATCATAGGAAAGACTGATTTTGAATATGTTATATTATGGATGCTCAGCAATAATGATATTTGCGAGTGGTCAGATTTTACTGCTGAAATTAGCGAATCGACATTATCTGGTAATTTAAAAAAATTGATGAATAAGAATTATATTAAAAAGCCTGAAAAAGGAAAATATCAGATCACTTCGCAAGGGAGAGATAGATTTAGTGAAATAGTATACGATAAAAAATCGGGGCAGAGGAGATTAAAATATCCACCGAAAGCAATACTTAAAATGAGGAATTATGATCATTGGATTTTATGGATGCTTTACAACAATTATTCATGTAAATGGTCAGATTTTAAACAAACACCATTATTAATTAATCAATCCTCCTTAGCTAATAATCTTAATGCATTAATTGATAATGGATTTGTTATAAGAGAAAATAAAGAATATATTATAACACCATCGGGAAAAACCGAGTATCTTAGAATATTGAAATCCTATGACTTAGACCGTCAATCTATTTTAGAGCAAGAAAGCAAGAGAATTGAAGAAATTACAGAAAAAACTAGTAGATTCTTTAAGAGGTATAAAATAGAAGATGATGAGTTAAAATTTCGGTATCTTGATAATATTCTGAAATTATCTTATTCTAAAGTTGATTCGATGCTAAAAGAAGAAGATTTCAATAAAATTTTGTTATTCCTTTCGATTAATCATCCTAATCAATATCCTGAATATATTTCACCTGTAGATTTCTCAGTGAAATATAAGATTGATAGAACTACTTTAGAATATTACATAAGGGAAATGATTGATAATGAGTTTTTTGGCATAAAATTTTTTAAAATGGAGATTGAAAA
>CAYNEU010000512.1:0-2642 GCA_964396275.1 uncultured archaeon
TGCTTTAAAAGAAGCATCATTTAAAACATATAGTCCTCTAATCTATGATTATTTCATTGAATTCTTTTTTATTATTATACTAGGTATTTTAGCATTGGTTTGGATATTGGCATTTTTCTATGCTCGAAGAATAAAAAGACAAATTGAAACTCCGATTGAAGAACCTATGAGAAGGAAGCCAAGAAAGCAAAGATATGTTCCAGTCTCAGAATTGAAAAAACCCACTCCTATCAAAAAACCTCTAAAGAAAAAAGAAGCTACCAAAGAGGTAGAAGAAGAGAAAGTAGATTTAGATTCTCTGTTAGAAGAACGAGGCTTGGTAGATAAAAAGAAGAAACCTAAAGAGTGAACTTCCTTCACTCGACTTTTTACTCAATCTTTTTTAAAAAAAAGAGATTATAAAATTATAAATTGGATATTGAAATCAAATTTCTCTTTAAAAGCCCTAAGGAACTCCTACCATCAACTCCCGCTAAGGCAATTAATACACTTTTTTCTGAACCAACTAAAACGGCATAACCTTTTTCAAGTTCAATGGTAGTAGTTTTTAAAGAACCCTTTCCAATATCTTTGCCTAAATTATTAGAATCCTTAATAATTGTAGCACAAGCTTTTGCAATCTTTGCATGATCCATATCTGTAATCGTTTGACCTACTAATACTTTTCCATTCGCATCAGCAGCTATCAAACCTTCCGTTTCTGGCACAATATCCATAAGTTCTGCTAATTTCTGTTCAAGAACTTTTTTATCAACCATAGTATTTTTCTCTTATCATGTAATTTTCATAGATTTGAATTCTGAAATTGGTAAAGAAATTATCTTAAATAAATATATAGTTAAATATATCGTTTAAGCAATTTAAATTTATATTTTGGAATAAAAAAGGAAAAGGTGAAAAAATAACTAATTATTTAAGAATAATTAAAATTAGATTCTCTTCTAGTGCTATCATTGTTTCTCTTGATTCTCCGCCTGCCGATGTTTCTAAGCGTATAAAATTAAGTGACCCTTCGTTTAATGCTTCAACGACTTGACGTCCTTTACCAATAAGTGAAGTTACATAAGCAGCAATTTCTTCTGAGAGATTAATATCCATATTTGAATCTATTGGCAAACCCGATGAATCACAGATGATGACTCCACGAATTCCTTCTCTTTCTTCGAAGCGTCGAATTATAGCTTTCACTTCCGCTCTATTAATCAAACTTTGCAACACCTTGAGATAATTATTCTAAATTTTTAATATTATAATAGAGTTTAAGGTTTTTAAAAATTTATATTATAAACTGTCTTTTATATAATTTTTGCTCATCATTTTAATAAATGAAATTAGTCTCAAAGAACTAATTTCAAAATATTAATATTGGTATAGCTATAATTTTCCAATGCTAAATAATATATATCTAAAAATGAAATTATTACATAATTAAATCTGAACATTAAAGTGCGATCAAAAATTAAAAATCAAATTTCTTATCTAATCAAGCAAAAGATTATTGTTTTTATTACTATTTTTAGTTTGATCGGTCTTATCATTAGCTTAGTAATTTTAATTCCAAATTATAATCCTATTAATCCTTATAGAGAATATCAATTAGCATATATTTATTCTATTAAAATCGAAGGAACTCCCATAGTTACTCAAGACATTACAATTAATATTAAAGGAAGTTTACCAAATCCATGTTGGGATATTGATAGACATGATTTAACTATATCTACTTCAAATAAGTTAATGAATATTAGCTTATGGGGGGTTAATGAGGATATTACTAGGGTTTGTATATGCTTGCTTAAATCTTTTAATTATAACTTTCAAGTCGTTTTTCCATTAAGCGGTAATTGGACTATTAAATGCAATGAAAAATCGATAAATGTCCTCGTTAACAATTAAAGGGGAGAATTTTACAGAAAGTACTCTTTAAACATATTTAACTTTCTTTCTTCTCCAACGGAAGTAATACCCATATGACCTGGAAATATTAAGAAATTATCATTTAGTTCCGGATTATACATAATTTTCTTTTTAATACTTTCAAACAAAAGACGTGCATCTCCTCCCCTGAGATCTGATCTGCCAATACTTCGACGGAAGATTAAATCACCCGTAAAAATTATACCTTCAATTTTCTGACCTTCATATTCCTTAGGATCTTTTGAGTAATAAGACAACGCACCTGGAGAATGACCTGGAGTTTCAAGCACATGTAGGGTCAATTCTCCAATATGGATAGAATCTCCTTCAATAAGCCATTTATCTGCCTTTTTTTGAGTAAAGACTCCAGAATCAAACTCTTTTTTACTGTACATAAGAGGAATTTCAAAATATCGTAGTATTTTTCCAAGCTTTAAAGTATGATCATAATGTCCATGAGTTAAAAGTAATTCAATTGGTTTTACGTTAAGTTTTTCTATAACGTTAATAATTGTCTCAGGTTCTCCACCAACGTCAATAATCACTACTTCATTAGTTTCACTTGAGCCAAAAATGTAGGTGTTTGTACCAAGAGGCCCTACAATAAGTCTTTTTAATATCAATAGAACTGCACTTCTTTGAGAATTAGAGATTGAAAAAAAATAAAGAATTTATTTTTTGACCATATTATTAATTTCATTTAATTTCTCGTAGACGTCTAAACC
>CAYNEU010000513.1:0-13235 GCA_964396275.1 uncultured archaeon
AAATGATTAATTCTTATATTGAGGATCTCTTGTGGCACATCCTACATTTTTTCCAAGTTTCATGAATTCAGAGCATTTTGAACATGTAATGCAAACCTTTTTTTTATCAATAATTCCATCTTGGAAAAGCTGTTTAGGAAAGTTAGGATTTGCGAGTGCCATCCTCCCAAAACCACAAATATCAACTTTTTTCTCATGGGTCAAACCTGCTACGATATAACCTGCAAATTGGCGTAAATAAGAATAACCAGATCCTAGTATTTTTATATCATTTGGCAAATGATTTTTAATTAAAGCTGCTAAGTTTATAAGTCTACTCACACCAAATAAAGGATTTTCATTGGATAAAATATCTCCTTTTACAGGGGTATCAAATGGGCGTGTAATCTGGGGTTTGTAATGAGGATTTCCAGCAGTAATGTTAATTAGTCTTATCCCTAAATTATATAGCCTATTTATGATCTCAATAGGTTCAATAAGATCAATAGAAGCGGGAAATTTCTCATTTTCTACTGGTTTCACTCCAAACCCATAAGGATAAGGAATACCATCATATACACTCATTCGAGTAGTTAATAAGAAATTACTTTCATTCTTTAATTCTTTATTTAATCTTTCTATAATATTTAAAAAGAATCTTGCTCTGTTTTCAAAACTATTTCCACCATATATAGAATTCTTCCGAATTCTTGAACTTAATAATTCATGAATTAAATAACCATGACAAGCTTTTATATCTACTCCATCAAATCCTACTTCTTTTGCTAAAATCGCCTTTTGAACCCAAATATCTTCTAACTCTTTTAAATCTTCATCAGATATGATAATACCATCTTTTTCTGAAAGCCCTCTAGCTTTATCTAATTCAGCATATTGAAACGCTTTTATTGGGTATTTTTTACCCTTTCTTACACTATATCTTCCAGAATGATTCAATTGGAGAATTAGAACACAATCACTTAAAAAACCTAGTTCTCTCAAAGTTTTATTACAAATATCTCTTATATATGAGACAAATTCTTTAAATTTATCAGAATTTTCTTCAGTTAAAACTAATTGATGTGCGTTTGAGCGGCAATCATGACTAATTGCTGTTGCTTCAAACCAAATTAATCCTGCTCCTCCTCTTGCATACCGTTCATATTTTCTGTACGTTAACTTTCCAGGGTCTCCATCTGGATTAGCATCAAAACCCTCCATTGGTTGGATGGATAACCTGTTGGGGATAAATCTTTTGGCAATGTTTATTCTTTGCTGTAAAATTTCAACTCTCGGATATATAGGAACATCTAAATCTAATTCCTTAAATTTATTCTTTAAATCTTCTAAACTCTTATAAGTAAATGGTTCAAATTGTTTATGGGAAGGATTAAAACTCATTACAATATAATTAGAGAACCCTTAATAAAGAACTTTTCATTTTTTCTTATGATGATTAATGGCTAAAAAGAAAATTTTACTATGTCAAAGGGGTAGGTATTTCAAAAAGGATAAGACTTATTCTTATTTCAAAGAAATCTTGAATGAATATATTGTTGATAATTATGTGGATGTCGAGATTTTTAAAAATAGAGATTTTTTCGAGTATGATACCACTATTTTTTTTACCCAATTCGGTGAATTTACAGAAGAACAAGAGAAAAATTTGTTAGATTTTATTTCAAGTGGAAAAGGTTTTGTAGGACTGCATGGCGCTTCAGCATCCTTTAAACAACACGCTAAATATTATGAAATGATTGGAGGAAGATTTACTGGTCATAAAAAGAAATGCAACATAGATATCAAAATTATAGATAAAAACCATCCAATCACAAAAAATTTGGATGACTTTACTTTTTTTGATGAGCCTTATCGTCATGATTTCTCCATGAAAGGTGATATGAAAGTTTTAGCTGAAGCTTATTATCATGACGAAGAAGATCCTAATCCTGAACCACTAATCTGGGTAAAGACTTATGGGCAAGGGAGAGTAGCATTTTGTGCATTAGGTCATCAAGCAAGGGCTCTAAAAAATGAGATTTTTCGTACAATCATTAAAAACTCAGTGATATGGGTATTAAAAGAACAATAAAAAAGGTGTTTTATTATCGAAAGCCATAAATGTATAAAGGTGGGTGTTATTGGATGTGGTTGGATAACAGGAACATATAAATTAGTTTCTAAAATTATTAAAAATACCAAAATTGTTGCAGCTGTTGATTTAGATTTAAATCGAGCGAAAAAAATTGCTGATAAGAATCATGCATACACTAATGCTGAAACCATGTTTGCGAATGAAGATATTGACGTTGTATATATCGCTACTCCTCATTACTTGCATAAACCAATGATTAAACAAGCTTTTGAAAATGGAAAGCATATTTTATGCGAAAAACCAGTAACAGTTTCAATAGAAGATGCTCGACAAATAAAAAATCTAGATAATCAATACCACAAATTAAAGCTAGGATTCAATTATAATTATCGTTATGATCATAATTGTTCTCGTTTAGTATCTGCCCTTCAAAAACACCATTTGGGAGAGATATATTATACTAATTGCAATGTTTTTTTTAGTAGAAATGAATTGTACTTTGAAAAAGGACCTTGGCGAACAAAAAAGGAGACCGCTGGTGGTGGAACACTCTTAATACATGGTTCACATATGTTAGATATTATGATTTGGGCTTTTGGTGACCCTATTTCTGTAATAGGCAAGGTTTATACTAAGAAATTTAAAAATTTAGAAGTAGAAGATCTTGCATTTGGTATAATTGAATTTGAAAACGGTATGTCTGCTCAAATAAATAATTCAATGTTTGTAAAACCTCCCTTTGGTATGTTTAAGGACAAAGTAGAATTACAAATCTTTGGGAATAAAGGAAGATGTTATTACAAAGGACCTTGGCCAAAGTCTTCTTTAAAATGGAAAGGAGTTAAAAATTTTAATATTAAAAAAAATGTAAAAGGTTTTTCCCATTTCGGAAGATCAGTAAAAGCTTTTGCAGAATGGGTTCTTTACGATAAACCTTACTTTAATACAGTAGAAGAAAGTTCTAAAGCCCTCAGATTAATATTTGCATTATATAAATCTTCTGAAACTGGTAAAAAAGAACAAATTGAAAAATTATAAAAAGATTTTTTTAATTTAGATTTTATAAGTGAAATTGGATTGATAAGAGATCATCAATTCTAGATGAACCCCCCATATAAAGGGTATATTCTATCTGTTCAATCTCCCATGATTTAGATTCTGGATTATACCATGAAAGATTTTTCTTTGGAACTTCAATTTTTATATTTTTTGTTTCATTTGGTTTTAAATTGATTCGTGTAAATCCTTTTAAAAGCTTTACAGGGCGATCAATTTGAGACTGTTCAAACCCAATATATAATTGTACTACCTCATCTCCAGCTACTTTACCAGTATTTTTAACATCTATTGCACCAATCATCTTTTCATCCTTTACTTCGACTTGTAAATTACTATAAGTAAAGGTGGTATAGCTTAGGCCAAACCCAAAAGGAAACGCCGGCACATATCCATTTTTATCAAAAAGAGTATATCCATGATAATATCCATATTCAATTTCATCTGCATTTTTGTCGAAATAAGGTAAATTCTTAGGATCTTTAGGAATTGTAAAAGGTAACTTTCCACCAGGATTAATATCTCCAAAAAGTATTTTTGCTAATGCTTTACCTCCTTCTACCCCAGAATACCAAGCCATTAAAATAGCTGGTACATCTTCTTTCCATTCTTCCATAGTAATTGCACTTCCTCCAATCAAAAGAACAATAGTATTTTTATTTTCAGAAGCAATAGCCTTAATTAAATTAATATGTTTATCATGTAATGCAAGAATATCACGATCTCCTCCAACTCTGAATTCTTTGATATATTCCCCTTCATCCTTATGGCTTAATCCAACAATTATTACTGCTACATCTACATCTTTAGCTAAACTTATCGCATGATTAAGATCTTTTCCATTATCGTATAGTATATCAATTTTATCATCTAAATACTTAGTAATACCTCTTAGAGGAGTAATAACTTCCTTCACCCTAACATTGCTACTACCATGGTCTCCTATATTTTTTACCTTAGCATACTTTCCAAAAATTGCTAATTTCTTTACATTCTCCTTACCTAAAGGTAGAAATTCATTTTCATTTTTAAGTAAGACCATACTTTTCTCAGCAGCCTTTAAAGCTACTTCATAGTGATCTTTGCATCCAATTAAATCCTTATCATATACTTGAGGGTCTTTACGCGTTACAAATTTAAGAATAGTGCGTATGACTCTTCCAGCAGCCTCATTTATCATTTCTTCTGAAATTTCACGCTTATTTAGAGCTCTAACTATTTTTTTATACTTGTAATATTTAGCTCGAGGCATTTCAACATCTAATCCCCCAATTACGCCTCCAGTAGTGTCTCTTACTCCATACATCCAATCAGAATGAACGAATCCTTGAAAATTCCAGTCTTCTTTCAAAATTTTTCGTAATAAATAATCATTATGTCCACAATATATACCACGAACCTTATTATAGGCACTCATTATTGTAGCACACCCTTCTTCAACACAGCGTTTGAAATGAGGTAGGTATACTTCTCGAAGCGTGCGTTCATCCATTTTTACATTCACTTTAAAGCGAGCGTTTTCAATACTATTTGCAGCAAAATGCTTTGCAGTTGCCATAACATTATGCTTTTGGACACCGCGAGTTAATGCTGCACCAAATTCTCCAAGTAAGAAAGGATCTTCTCCATAAGTTTCTTGAGCCCTACCCCACGCAGGATGACGTAATAAATTAATACAAACACCTCCAAAAAGATTCCCTCCGTGAGCGCGTACTTCTTTTCCTATGACATCACCAACTTTTTGTTCTAACTCTATGTCCCACGAAGCGGCACGAGCCATTGATACTGGAAAGCAAGTTGAACCCGGAATAATTACTCCACGTGGACCATCTGTAAATTTTAAGGAGGGTATTTGATATTTATCTAATCCTGCTGCTGGATATGCGCGCTTAGCAAATCCTCTATCCTCTACAATGTATTTAAAGAATCCATATCCACTCATCTGTGAAACTCTTTCTTCTAAACTTGTCTGATTTAACACAAAATTGACATATTCTTCAATTTCTCTATCACTCATTCCTTTTTTGACTTCAATCATCCCTATTGTGCCTAATTAATATAGTTATATTATAAAGAATGATTAAGAAAAAAAAAGATTAAAAGTAAATTTTATGTTTTGAGATTATTTAAAGTAAAATTCCAAGATCTGAAAGACTAAGGAATAATGTTGGAATTAACCATGCTAGAAAGAATATTATCCCTGCTAAGGAATATATTTTTGCTCGTTTAAGATGCTTATTTTCTCCCTCTGTTTGTATAGATTTTCTTACTATAATGAATGTTATAAATGATATCGGGAAAAAGAGAAATCCATATCTAGCTAGTTTGCGAGTTAACATCGAATCCGCTTTCTTATCATGGCGTATTTCATCTTTCTCTATAACATTTAACCATTCTGCATTATAAAAGGCTTCTTCCACATTCAATTGTCCTAATTGCCACCATTTGCCTTTAACTTTCCTAGTAGGAATGATCTGCGAGGCAATTGTACCCATAACCCATTCTAAACTTCCAACATATTTTACTCTTTCCCAAGCGAGCAATATGCCATGTAAGATCAAGAAAGTTATAGCCATTGTTAGGAAAGTACCCGCCCAATCAAGTGGTAAATAAGGTTGACCATATATAGATGCTGAAATTATGAACCAAATTACCAAATATACCCACTGAAGATTATACATTGTGAAAGCAACAAATCCAAATCGGCGGAAAAAGCGTGTTTTGTCAGCAAACTTTTTACCACGCCCTCGAAACTCAACAACACGAACTACAACCAAAATAAGGCATATTGCTGCTCCATTTAAACTTAAAAATTGGAATAACCAACCTAAAATTGGCAAGACAGAACTAGGAATATCAGGATTTTCAGGAACCCAGTTTCGATGGAATGGAAGTCCAATATAAAGATTTAGAGCAGCATCCATATTAACTTCAACTATTAAAAGTACTAAATTTGCGGCAATGCCTATAGAACCTATAACAAACATTATAAAGCCAAGTTTCATTGTTCTTTTTGGGAAATTTAACCATTTTTCTCGAACTTCATCTCTATTTTGAGCTAAAATAATACCAATGATACTACCCATAAATGACACTGCGAGATAAGGGAAAATCGGTTCTTCTTTCCCTGCGATAGGAGCTAAAAAGAAATCAGTTATAAATTGCCACCATTCCGACACTCCTAACCATGGATACTGAACACTAACATACTTCCCTGTTTTTAGATTTAACACACCATCAGCAAATGGATATCCAGGAATCGCTAGATCTACTAACCACCACAAGAGAGGGGTTATAGCTACTACAACCACTATTAAAATTATATATACTTTCACTAATCTTTTAGGATTTTTCCAACCATCTTTTCTAGAAAGAATTCCTTGAATAATACCATTAAGGATAATGCACCATGCAATTGTATGTATCGTCTCAAAATGATAAGCACGGTAAAAAATTGGTGACCAATCCCAAGCAGAAACATCATCTAATGATCTCATAAGATTAGGAATTATACCATGAATTCCTAGGATGCTTTCAGAAATCATTGCAAAAATTAATAGTAAAACACCACCCATTATCTGCCTTATCACTAAATCCCTTACACTTTTTCCCGCTTGCAGATGTCTGTACATACTAATCATGTTCCCAATGGCTGAAACCATTAAAAAAAAACCTGCTAATCCACCTAAAAATGGTAATATAATAAATGCTACAATGTTGACTAATATCAAGTTATCAATTTGATCAAGTAATCCATTAATATCTAATACATGAGTAATAGTATGCAAAAAGATCATTAATACAATCGCAATTCCACGTAAAAAATCTATACTAGCAAATCTTCTCATTTTGAATCATTTAATAATTTTTATTTTTTTAAATTAGAGTGTTATAGTAAGATAGATATATTCTTATATTTATTCTTTTAAATTCACTTTTTTGGAGCTCATTTGAAAATATTTTTAATAAACTCAAATAAATAGTATTTTATGGATAAAGATAATAAAAAAGTGGCATTAGTAACTGGCAGTACTCATGGAATTGGGGAAAGTATTATTTTAGAGCTCGCCAACATTGGATTTTCAGTTGTCATAAATGGGGCTTCAACTAAAGAGTTGTCATTAGATTATAAGGATAACCTAAGATATATTTTTAAAGAGAAGTTAGAAGATCAATATCTTTATATTCAAGCTAATGTAGGGATAAAGGAAGATCGAAAGAAGTTGGTTGATGGAATTAAGAAAAAATTCAATCGTATAGATGTCTTAGTGAATAATGCAGGAGTTGGACCTATTAAAAGAGGGGAAATGTTAGAAATGACAGAAGAATCCTACGATAGAGTAATGGAAATCAATCTTAAGGGTCCATTTTTCTTAACTCAGACTATAGCTAAATGGATGATTGAGCTTAAGAAGTCTCTCAAGGATAATTACCAACCATATATTATAAATATATCTTCTATAAACAGATACACAGCTTCACTCAATAGGGGGGAATACTGTATTTCCAAAGCGGGAATGACAATGATGACTAAACTTTTTGCTGTAAGATTAGCTGAAGAAGGAATTCCGGTGTTTGAAATATCTCCTGGTATAATAGATACCCCTTTAACAAAACCTAGGCATGATACATATGATAAATTAATAAATGAAGGCATTTCTCCAATCAAAAGATGGGGAACACCAATCGATATTGCAAAACCCATAGTTGCTATCGTAAGTGGTTTAATACCATTCTCTACAGGCACAATTTTGGATATAGATGGAGGATTTCATTTACACCGATTATAACTTTTACTACAGATTAAAAATATTTTTTATAATTTCTTACTGGACAATTCTCCTTATTAGAACATTTTAGGCATAGAATTGGCCATGCAATTATCGCATATATGAGGAAACATAATGGAGGAATCAATGTAATCCACCATAAGGTTGTCCATAATGTAATTATTATTACAATAAAAGCAAAAATAAAGTTACCCATTCCTATTAGCGCGTAAAAGATTAAAGTAATTCTCATCATTTTTCGGCTTATCTCTTTTTTTTTAATGATCTTTTTTGATAAAAAAGCACCGAATAAAAATTGACTTAGACCAGGACAAAAATGCCCTTGATGAGGACAATCATAACAAATAATTGTTATTAGTAAATTCATTATAATATAAAACAAAATGAAAATCATTAAATATATAATTGATATAATACCGAGTAAAATAATAATCCCAATAAAGGAAATAATAAAAAAGACATCAATAATAACAGTGTCTTTTAGTTTCCATTTATAGATATTATTCATTTTAACAATAAAATATAATCAGTTTTTTATATAATATATATAAATGATATTATAATAAAATATGAATGATTTTAATATCAAAGATCTTATAATTAAAGAATTTAATACGATAATAATCGGATCTGGTGCTGCTGGACTAAATTGTGCGATTCATTTAGCACAAGAAGGTATAGATGCTTCAAAAATCGCAATAATTACTGAAGAATTAGGTGGTGGAACTTCATTTAATGCTGGTTCCGATAAACAGACCTATTATAAAATGTCAATTTATGGAGATCAAGCTGATTCTCCATATGAATTAGCTAAGGATCTTTATGCTGGAGGTGCCATGCATGGTGATGTTGCCTTAATTGAAGCGACTAACTCAATTAGAGAATTTTTTCATTTAGTTCAATTGGGTGTCCCTTTTCCATATGATGAATATGGAGGATTTGTAGGATACAAAACGGATAATGATCCTAAACAGAGAGCAACATCAATAGGTCCTTTTACGTCTCAAAAAATGGGGGAATGCCTATTAAATGCTGTTAAAGAGAAAAATATCAAGATCTTTGACAACTATTATGCCATAAAAATAATTATTGATAAGAATACTGAACAACCGGAAGCTATTGGTTTAATTTGCCTTAAATCTGATGAATTATCAAAAGAAAAGAATGTAGATAATCTTCTTAATTCGTTAAGGATTTTCAAAGCAAGAAATACTATCATTGCAACTGGAGGACCTGCGATATTATATAAAAATTCTGTATACCCTACTTCTCAAAAAGGAACTACAAGTTTAGCAATCGAGGCTGGGTGTAAACTTCAAAACCTAACAGAATCTCAATTTGGTTTAGCATCAACTAAATTTCGTTGGAATGTTTCTGGCTCATATCAACAAGTAATCCCTCGATACTTCTCTATTGACGCCAATAATAATGAAATCGAATTTCTAGATGATATATTCCCTTCTTTTAAAGAGCTATCGAAAGCAATTTTTTTAAAAGGATATCAATGGCCTTTTAATGCAACATTACTAGAAGGTTATGGATCCTCCTTGATTGATTTGGCTGTATTTCATGAGATTATAACTTTAAATCGAAAAGTTTTTTTGGATTATACAAAAAATCCAAAAGGATTTAATTTGGGTGAGCTTCATCCCATGGCAAAAGATTATTTAAGTAGATCTAACGCATTAGGAGATGCTCCTATTGAACGTTTGAGAAATTTAAATGAACAGGCAATTAAGGTATATGATAAACATAATATAGATCTTTCAACAGAACCCCTAGAAATCGCAGTGTGTAATCAGCATCTAAATGGTGGAATAACATGTGATTTACGGTGGGAATCAACGACCGTAAAACATCTTTTTGCTATTGGTGAGATTAATGGTAGTCATGGTATTCACAGGCCTGGTGGGGCGGCATTAAATGCAGGACAAGTAGGAGGATTGAGAGTTTCACAAAAGATTGCTTTTTCAGAATATAGAGATCAAATAATAGAATCTGAGCACTTTCAAAAGTATCTCAAATCAGAACTAATTGATTTGAAAGAAAAATTTAAAATTTTGTTAGAAAATGCTCCAAGTGAGAATAATTTAACACCACTTACTCTTTTAGATCAAATTCAAAAGAGGATGTCGAAATATGCCACAATTATTCGCCCCTTGAAGGATTTGGAATCTGAAATTGAACTTATTCAAAGACAATTAAAAAATATTATATACTTAATCGCTTTAGAAACTCAAACACAAATTATAGACTTTTATAGAACTAAAGATGCTTTATTTACTCAATTATGCTTCTTGAAAGCAATTTTAAATTATCATCATTCTAATGGGAGAAGTAGAGGCTCATATTTAATTTTAAGAGACAAATTGCAGGATTCTTTTTCTGAAATGCATATTTTGCCTCCTGGATCTCTTAAAGACTATAAATTTATATATAATAATTTGGATTTATCAAAAAAAATTCAAACTCTCCAATGGAAGGATGGGCAACTCCTTATTAAATGGGAGGATGTAAGAGAAATTCCTACTGAATTTGGATGGTTTGAAAATGTATGGAAAGAATTTTTAAAAAAAAGGGATAAAAATTGAAAAATTTAGATGATTTAGGGGAATTAATTTCTCTAAC
The DNA here is from genome assembly GCA_964396275.1 of uncultured archaeon. GTDB lineage: Archaea > Asgardarchaeota > Lokiarchaeia > Sigyniarchaeales > SOKP01 > Loki-b32. The sequence goes on from CAYNEU010000513.1 coordinate 10,549, forward strand.
TAAAATAGGACAGAAAATTTTTGAAATAAAAGATAGATATCACCCAAACCTAATTGCTAATTTATCTAAAGAAGCTTATGATTTGTATTTAATAAGAATGTCTATTTGTGATCAGCTCCTTGAACAATTAGATAAGAAAGGCATAACAATTGAGAAAGTAGAAGATTATATTAGAAATAAAATAAAGGAAAACAGAGAACGATTAGATAAACAAAAAGATGAGATTGAAACTGAAGTAATTCAATTATCAATTAAAGAATGGGAAGATTTTTTATGAGTTATTTGAAATAATAGAAAAAATCTCAAATTAATTTATTAATTATTTTATTTAGATTCGTTTTTTTACCTTTATATAAAAGCCAATTTAAAATATAAAAACCTTAGTATCATTGAAATAAACAATTTATTAGATTTAAAGATTAGAGAATGTGATAATAAATCAGATTCATTAATTTTTACAATCTCTTTAAAAAATAAGAAGATCATTTAATTAGTCAGAACAATTCCATGTATATTATACAAATATTGAGAACATGATGGATTTGTAGATTATGAGTATGGAAGGAAAAATATGTATGGTAACTGGTGCGAATTCTGGTATGGGTAAGACAACAGCTATTGGGTTAGCAAAACTGAATGCTACTGTAGTAATGGTTTGTCGTAATAAAGAACGTGGAGAAAAGGCTCGAGAAGAAATAATCAATCAAACCGGAAATAAAAATATAGATTTAATGCTATGTGATTTATCATCTCAAGAACAGATTCGAAAACTTGTCAATGAATTCAAGCAAAAATATCAGAATTTACATGTATTAATAAATAACGCTGGGGTTATGCTTAAAAAGCGAGAAATATCTGTTGATGGAGTTGAAATGAATTTTGCTGTGCACGTTCTCGCACCGTTTTTATTAACCAATTTATTGCTCGATGTTTTAAAAAAGAGTGCTCCAAGTCGCATCATTAATGTCGCTTCAGCAGCACATAAACGTGCAAAAATTGATTTTGATGATCTTCAGAGCGAAATCAAGAAATATCGCTTATTTACTGTATATGGAGTTTCAAAGTTAGCAGAAATATTATTTACTTATGAATTAAGTAGGAAATTAGAGGGAAGTGGAGTAACCGCAAATGCACTTCATCCTGGGGTTGTGAATACTAATCTTGGTAGGAATCAGTCTAAATTTAGTCAAGGATTTTCAAGAGCTTTTTTTAAAAGCCCTGAGAAGGGAGCAGAAACTTCGATTTACTTAGCATCTTCCCCAGAAGTGGAAGGAATAACGGGGAAATATTTTATAAATAAAGAACAAAGGCAATCATCCGAAGAATCTTATAATGAAGAACATGCTATGCGATTATGGAAGATAATTGCAGAAATGACAGGTTTGAATATTTAATAACTTTCTTTATTAGTAATTTTTCTTTTTTTAAATTAAAATCTAAATATTATTTGAACAACAAGATCTGATTTGGTATGTTTCATAAGATACCTGATTCTATTAAAAAGCGAATGGAATATTTAGAAGACTTAGATACAAAGGATAGGATCAATGGAACCCCAAGAATGAAAAGACTCCGTCAGATACCTCCTGAAACTGGAAAGTTTATATCACTTCTGGCCGCTAGTGCACCGAAAGGTGAATTTTTAGAAATAGGGACTAGCGCAGGATACTCAGCGCTATGGATAGCTCTTGCATGTAAACGAAATGGAAATAAATTAGTAACGTTTGAGATTTTAAAGGATAAAATAAAATTAGCTCGAGAAACATTTGAATTAACTGATTTACATGATATTGTCGAATTAATTGAAGGTGACGCTCGAGATTATATTCCAAATTATAAGAGAATATCTTTCTGCTTTTTAGATGCTGAAAAAGAAGTTTATGACGATTGTTATGATCTCGTGATACCAAATATGGTTAAAGGAGGAATTCTTGTCGCTGATAACGCAATTAATCATTATGAAACATTGAAGCCGATGTTGGATAAAGCTTTTGCTGATGAGCGAGTTGATGCCTTAATCGTACCCATTGGTAAAGGAGAATTGGTATGTAAGAAAATTTAAGTCCATACAGACTTTTCTAGGGAATTTCCCATATTTTTATAGTCTGATCTGTTGAACCACTGGCGATATACTTTCCATCAGGTGAGACTGAAACGGCAAAAACAGCACCTTCATGCCCTGTTAAAGAATGAGTTAGTTGGCCTGAAGGTAACTCCCATATTTTTATAGTTCTATCCCCTGATCCACTGACTACATATTTCTCATCAGGAGTTAATGCCAGAGAATAAATTGGTCCCTTATGGTCATTAAGTGTATTGGTCAATTCACCAGTAGAAAAACCCCAAATACGTATAAGCTTGTTATATGAACCACTAATGATATATTTCATATCAGGTGTTATTACAAGTGAATGAACATCACCCAATTTTTTAGTCTTTAATTCTCTAATGTTATTTCTTGCTTTGATATCCCATATATTAATAGATTTTCTTGCTTTCATATATGTGATATAATTATTATCTGATGAGATAGCTAATGTCCGACTTACTCCACCAGTTTTGAATTCATCAATATCTTCTCCTGTTTCTAAATCCCAAATACGTATCCCTCCGGATGTTCTAGCTATTCCAATAACTAGTTTCCCATCAACAGACACGTCGACTTTTAAAACAGCTCCTTTCGTTTT
>CAYNEU010000514.1:0-3733 GCA_964396275.1 uncultured archaeon
ACTGATGTCTATTATTACGTTGTTGTATCATATAACGAGTACGGATACACTTTATCCAATTGTGTTTCGATTGTTGTAATAATTGAAGAAATTAATGGAGATGGAACTATTCCAGGATACAATATATTCCTATTTATGGCAATTCTTGGGCTAGTATCAAGTATTCTAGTATTCAGACAACTTATAAAAAAAAATTATAGAGCTCAATAGCAAAAAATATAATTAATTTTTTTTTTTCTTTTCTTTCTCCTTGGATTATCCAAGCTAGCGACAGTATTTAATTGTCAGAAAAATCTCTAAGTAAAATTTTTTTGTAAAGTATCAGATTGACTTTCATTAAAAAAATTTTGAGCATTTTCTATTCTTTTATTAGATGTCTTTAATTATGATAAAACCACTTATTATGAACTAATTATACATAATTTTAATTAAGTATATACCCATTATTTTTTTAGAATTAATTATTAAATTAGGAAAAGTTGATATGTCAGAGAATTTCAAAAAACCCACTAATAACAATAATTCAGGAAACGAAAATATAGAATCTAATTTAGAAAATGAAGATATTAAAGAAGAAAAACCAATAGAAAAAATCAGTAAGTCAATAGTTATTAGAGCAGATGCTTATAAAACTATAATTTTATATGCAGGTCGTTATGCTAATAAATCAATTCCTCCAGAGCAATGGAAGGAGATCTATGGTATTTTAATTGGAACTTCTGACGAAGAATTAGTATATGTAGAGCGAGCTGAGGCTCTAACGTTTGGTCATGCCACAGATGTGCAGTTAGATGAGAGACATTATGGATTTATTGAAAATATTCAGGAAACGCTCGATATGGAAGGAAAAGGGTATTATATGGTTGGATGGTTCCATAGTCATCCAGGATTAAACTTATTCTTCTCTTACATAGATTTACTTAACCAATTAGGTTTTCAGCAAAACAACGATGATTTTTGTGGATTAGTCTTTGATCACACACTACTAGGAAAGAAAAAACAAGAAATTATAAAAAATGAAGATGGTTCTGAGTATGCGATGACTAAATATGATACGGGATTTGAAATTTATCGAATAACTGATGTTACTATGGACATTAATGATCCTCAGTATGATACTAATTATCACAAAGTAGATTATGTTGTAGATGGATTAAACAAATATTTTTTCGCAAATGTGTTATCCGAACTATCTGCATTAGTTACCGAAGGAAAACCATTGCAATCTGCTTATGGAGAAAATAAAAAACCACCAGAAAATACATTAGTATCATCAGAACAAGAAACTAAAAGATCAAATCATTCTGAAGATGAACTTAATAGTATTTCAAATAAAGAGTTCTTAACTGAAATTCCTATGGCAGAAGATATAGCATTCGGCGTGGATGATTTCTTTTACGGTGAAATAGATGCGAAGAAAAAGCAGAAAGAGATAAAACTAAAAGAAGTAGCAGAACAATTGATTTATGAAGGAAACCAAGCTTTTGAGCAGAAAGATTCTTTTGCTGGAATTGAAAAATTTAGACAAGGTATTAACAAGTATAAAGAGATTAAAGATTTTGATAGAGTTTTAGATTTATTAAGAATTGTTTCACATATGTGCATATCAAATGAACATCTAATTTTAGCTGACGAATTTACCGATGAGCTTTATAAACTTGCTAAGAAACAAAATCACCGTTTTTATCTGGGAATAGCACACTATATTAAAGGATACCTGTTATTGAAGAGAGCAGATAATGATGTTTTAGAGGAAGCTTTAAATAAAATTCAAGATGCTGCAATAATTTTTGAAAAAGAAGGAGATTTTGCTGGTGCAGGAATGTGTTTTAACAAAATTGGTACAATCTATCAATTAAGACTTAATAAACTAGAAAATGCTTGTTTATTTTATAGAGCAGCAATTGAGAATTTCAATAAAGCTATTTTAAAAATGCATCCATTAAGAACCTCGTTTTGGAATAAAGCAGAATTACTTGTCCAAAAGGTTATAGAGTTAAGAGATATTGTCGAAGAAGTATTACCAAACCTTGAAAACGTCGAATTGAAAAATAAAATTGTGGATGATCTCAAAAACCTACATTATAATTTTTAAATTTCATTCAAGATTTTCAAATTTTATATTTTCTTAAATGCAATTCAATAAAATTAAATTTTAAGAATAATTATTTTACATACTGCTTTTAGTGAATTTCATCATGCCAAGACGTAAACAGAAAATTAAATATTCAAGGAAAATTGCGTGTAAACACCTTGAACCAAAAGGTAATATAAGCACTAGTCTTCAAGCTTTATGCTATTGTCCTGCTAGAGAATTAACATTGGGCACTCGAGCTTATGTTTGCCAAGTATGTACTATATATGATCCAGTTAAAAGCAATCAGCGATTCTCTGACGTATATGAAGAAAGTAAAAAATTAGCAGAAAAGAGAATTAAAGAGAAAGAAATAAAATTGGAAGAGTTTGAACTCGGAGAAATAATATCCGATGAAGAAATTGATTTATCAATTGATGAATTTGAGGAAGAGGATGAAGAAGCACCATTAAAATTTGAAAAGAGAAAAGCGGGAAAAACAGAATTGGAGGAATCAGAAGAATTTGGTGAGGTAGAGTGTCCGTTCTGCGGAGAACTATTTGCCGACCTTGCCTCTCACATTAAGAGCTGTGAGTTTGCACCTGATGATGCAAGTCTCGAAGACATTATGCCTTCTAAACCAAAGAAGAAACGGAAAAAAGCTAGTGGAAAAACTGAAGGAAGAGAAAGTAAAAGTTCAGAAAAACAGAAATGTCCTTACTGTGGAAAAGAATTTCTACGTTTAGGAAGACATCTAAATTCTTGTCCAAAGAAACCTGCTGATGCTGATGATGAAGAAGATGAAGAAGATGAAGATTGAACTTATTAAAATAATTACACTCATTATTTTAGGATAAAATGGAAACAAGGGACGAGATTTATTACTGTCAACCTGTATTCAGGCCACCATCCGAAGCGTATTCCCTATTAATTCAATTAACTGAGGGTTGTACATTTAAATGCGATTTTTGTATGTCAAATCTTCGCAAAAAATTTTTGGTTAGAGATGCAAAATTAGTTAAAAAAGATTTAGATATAGCAAGAAAACAGTATGGATCAAATGTGAGAAAAATTTTTTTCTTAGATGGAAATGCAATGGTTACTCCTACTGAGAAATTATTAGATATAACCAGATATGCATATACACTTTTTCCGAATTTAGAAAGGTGTGGTGTTTATGCTCACTCTAAAGATATACTTAAAAAGTCAGATGAGCAATTAAAAATGTTGTTTGAAGCGGGTCTTAAAATCGCTTATGTTGGTTTTGAGTCTGGTTCTGATCGTTTACTTGAAATGGTACACAAACAAGTCAATAAATCAGATCACATTAAAGCTTCTAAAAAGTTGATGAAAGCAGGGATAACATTATCAGCAACTTTGATAAATGGTCTCGGTGGAGGAAATAATCCAGAAATTTCAAAAGAACATGCTTTAGAATCAGCTGATTTGGTTAATAAAATTTGTCCAGATGATGATAGAATTTGGTATATTGCATTCCTCACACTTATGGTACCTTCTGGGACTGAAATCTTTAAAAAAAAGATAAAAGGAGAATTTCAAGAGATGAATTCAATAGAAATTCTTCAAGAGTTAAAAAATTTCATAAATCAAATCGAATTTCATAACAAGAGTGCAAATTGTATCTTCCGGAGTAATCAC
>CAYNEU010000515.1:0-6597 GCA_964396275.1 uncultured archaeon
TCTTTCTCTGTATAGAAATCCATTGGAGTCGCACGAGGAATATTATTGCTACAAGTACAGAGAACTAATACCTTTCTATTATCTAAAAAGTTACGAATTTCTTTCTTAAGGTCTTCTATAGGCATTTCTTTGTCATTCATGCTCGAGATTTTAAAATAATATCATTTAAATTATATATGAAAATGAATAAATGTTGATAAATTTTTAAAGAGTAGTAAAAAAGATCCAACTTTTTCGATTTAAAAGCCAACTATGCTCGTAGGCGTAAAATCATGATCTGAATCCACAGCAGCTCGTACATATGGTGAAACAGGACCATTAGCTAAGACCATTATTTTGATTTTCGATCCCATATCAGGCTTGTTTTGAACGCCAAATTTTAATTGAGCGGTTTCGGGGATCTCATTTGATATAGTTGATACAACTTTATCAACTTTAGATAATGTTAAATTATGATCACCAGTAACAGATACTAGACATCTATTCACTTGTTTTGGGTCTGGTTTTAAAAGAGGATTATTTAATGCTAATCGTGCTTTTTCAATTAAATCTGACTCGTCTCCTATACATTCTGCTATACCAACTAATCCCGAAGGATATTTTCCACTAGGATTTTCCAATAAAGTCTTTTTCACATCAGCAAAATCTATGTTAACTAAACCACAATTATTAATTAAATTTACAACTTCTCCAATATTTCTTATTAGTATTTCATCCATAATCTTAAAGCCTGTTATCATAGGTATTTTTCCGACAATTCCTAGCAAATTATCGTTTGGAATTGGAATTAGGAAATCAGAATATTTAGAAAGATTTTTTAAACCTAGTTGAGCTCTTACTGATCTTTGCTTACCTTCAGAGTTAAATGGAAGTGAGCAAAATGTAACTACAATTGCATTATTTTTTTTTGCTTCTGCTGCAATAATGGGTGCTGCTCCAGTCCCCGTACCACCACCTAATCCACAAGTTAAAAAGATTATATCAGCATTTAAGGTTTTATTTAACCTATCGCGGTCTTCTTCTGCGGCTTCAGCTCCAACTGATGGGTCATTACCTGACCCTAATCCATTACATCGTTCTTTTCCAATTAGTATTTTATGCTTTGAGTTTGAGTAATATAAATCATGTGCATCAGTATTTATATTTACTGTCTCAGCATTACTAATACCCATATCATCAAGTCGTGAAACTGTATTATTTCCTGCTCCTCCTACACCAACCACGTATGTTTTAATTTTCAAAACTTTTAATAGATCTGCTAAAAATTTGTCATCATCACAATTAGGGTTTGAATTAGGACATTGGTTATGCTTAGCTATTTCATTGAACCTTTCTCTTACAGATGATCGTGACTTGGCTAATTCAACTAGATCAAATATATCATCACTCATCGAGTATCATCAAAAAAATAAGTCTTTTATAATACGAGAACGATATCCTTATAATATAACATAGTAATATGAAGATATTACCAGTGATGTACGCATTATTTTCAAGAGAAATCTTTTATAATGAAGAACCTAATGAATTTAGAACTAAATAATTTTTTTCGTTTGAAAAAGAAGACAAATCATTGTAGAGAATAAATTTATAAGCTTAAATTATCATGAATATCTAGGGGTATAGAATATGGAAATTGATAATACTAAAGTAAGCAGCGATAAAGCCCTAACTGTATCAGAAGATAGCGACTTAATTCAAGTAAGGGCTATAATTAGCTGTCCAAACTGTAAATATAAGAAAAAGTTTAGAAATCAATTTCCGAGAAAAAATCTTGAATTACTTGTAGTTGCAGTAAAAGTCTTCGAATTTATCACTTGTAATACATGTGGAGATCTTATAAAGCTAGATTTAGAATTTAAAATATAAAATATATTTTTAAATTTACCTTTTAATTATATCTCAAGATTAATTTCCCCGTATGTCCCTCCTCCACCTGGTGTATATTTAATCTCGTCATTCCTCATTGCTTTTATAATTGATGCTATATTCTCATTAAACTTTTTAATATTATTAATTGGTGTATTGATTAATATCTCAAATTCTGAACCTAACTTCTCAATAATATTATTATAAGCATTGAGTACCGTTTTACTAGTTTTACTTGTTATGTGTTTCTCTGAACGTATAATATCGATTAATGGAACAGCATTAATATAACTTGGTCTGTGATCTGGATGATTGGGTTTTTCACTTGTTGAAATCAGATCTATTCTTTCACTTACACCCAATTTTATTTTATAATTTTTATTTAATTCTTTTTTACAGGAAGGACATACTACTTTACCCTTATTTACTTGGCTAATATAATCTCGTTTAGCCATATCGGGATTATTAGTATATATAAATATAAAATTTTCTGTTATCGAGTATTGGCTAAAGACGTCATTAAAAGATTTTCTTGCCTTTTTAAAAAGTATTCTTCTTCTACATTTATTGCAAAACATATTATAATATTTTCCGAGTTTAGGATGCAACCCTACATTTAGTGATATTTTCCTATTATCTTTTCTTCTAATCGCTAATACTATTTCTTCAAAAGAGGGGTTATCAATATCAAATCTATTAAATTCTCGTCCTAAAGAACTTGGTCCTTGTGAATGTGCATCGCTATTACTTAGAAAAGTGACATCTCTTAAACATTCCAATCTGTCTGCAAGATAAGTATTGGCAGATAATCCAAGTTCTATAAAGTAAATATTTTTTGTAGCATCTTGATAACAATCTGAAAGCGTTTCAAATCTATTTTGTCGAAATATTGCTTTAAAAGGAGTGAAAGCGTGTGCAGGACCAATTAAAGCACCTTCTTCTGAGATTACATCAACCAATTCTGCAGGAGCTAAATTTACCCTTGGACGTCCACCCCATTCACCTAAAATATTACTTGAATAAGGTTCTAATTTCTTTTGAATAGTTCTTACCATATTGAAGTCTTCAAAAAAGACAACTTCATGGATACTTTCTTGATCTTCTATTTCAGATTGAAGGATAAAATTAATATCTTTATAAATATAGGCTCTATCTTTACTCTTTTCTAGTTTTTGCTCTAAATATTTTAACCAATCTGGTTGTAGAACATCTCCAGTCCCTAAAATATTTAAACCTTTTTTCTTGCAGGTATCGATTATAGTGTCTAAATTTAAAGATTTCGATACTCCTATAGAATGGGGGGAGTGAATGTGCAAGTCAGCATTGAAGTACTTCATTTTTTATCCAAATTAAATAGTAATGTTATAAGTATTTTTATTTAAATTGAATTAAGAGTATTTTATTTATCATTAAATAATGATCATTTTATCTTGAATTTGATCACTTAATAGAACTCTAAAATATTCTAATTCCTTCTTGAAAATTACTTTTTCTAACTTTCCTTCAACTAATACTGTTTCATTTTCTCTTGCGTGCTCACAGAAGCGACCTCTGAATGAACTGATTTCGTTAATATCTTTTATATTAATTTTGTTTGAATTATTACTACTTTCAAGAATTTTTAAAGGTTTTATTTTATATGAACAAGGTGTAAAAATAGAGTCTCTTGAATCTATGATGTGTGCTTTAAGTTTAATTCTGCCAAAATTTTTATATTGATAATCATAAAAATTTCCTTTCCAATCTTTGGGGCTTTTAATATATCTAATAAAAAAATCCTTATCCAAATATTTACCCTGATGCTGCTTTCTTTGTTCACTTTTCAGAAAATCTTCAAAGGGAATATTAGAACCACCAACTCTCCAATTATAATGTGATTTATATTCATCTATGTTATACTTACGAAAATTATTTGATTTCTCAAAGATTTTTGCCAATTCTTCTTGAAATTTAATACTTGTTTCTGTACCATAAATTATTATGTCAATGTCAGACTCTTCAGTATTCAGTCCCACCATTATTGAACCTGTAATCCCTATTGAACCCTCAGAAAGATTTCCTTGTGAGATAAATAATTCACATAATGTTCTACAACACTTTTCGCTAGTTGATAACATTTTTTTTTCTAATAGCTTTTTAAAGCAGTTTCGTGGGGTATAAATTTTTTTTATTTCTTTCTTTTTAACTCCTTGGACTTCTAAATCGAGTTCTTTAGAAAAAAAAAGATATTCTGGATATTTCTCTCTCAAAAGGGCATATCTTTCGTCTAGATTGTAAATTTTACGAAAATTAATACTATTTTTTATCCGTAATCCATTTGGATCAGGAAAAAAACGTAAAAAACATATAATATAATCATTTGGATGGAGTAGACCTTTTACATCAAAAAATAAATTTCCCCTTTTTGTTTCGATATAGTCTCCTTCAATTGCTTGAACATTTTTCATGAATTTCATAATAGAAATATTTAATATTTTGAAGGAGTCTTAGTATTAATTTTTGAGGGTGTTTTCGTTTTAATTGATGGAGATTTGGTTTTAATCTTTCTTATTTCTCTTTCAAATGCCCTTTTCTCATTTAGAAAACGTTGTTTATCTTTTTCTAATTTTTCTCTTTCACGTTTAATTATATTTTTATCACTTTCTAAGTTCGCTTTTTGCTTTTCTAATTGTCTGTATTCATTATTTAGTCTTCTAAATTTTTCTTCTAAATTAGGAATTTTCCTATTTAAAGAGTTATATTTGTTTTCTGCAGCAGGAACTTTTCTTTCTAATTCTTTTAATCTTGCTTCTTGTTGGCGTCTTCTTTTTTCCAAATCATTTACATCTCTTTCAACTTTATCTCTATATTTTTTTAGATCTGCTTTTTTCTTATCAATTTCACGAGTTTTTAGATCAATATCTTGCTTTTTATAACGAGTTTTTTCTCTTTCTTCTTTTAATTTTTTCTTTTCGTCAGAAATTCGATTTTTTTCATCACTAATTTCTCTTCTTAGACTATTAATTTCCTTATTTATATTATCTCGATCTTTAGTTAAATCTTTGATTTCGTTTCTTAAATCCATCAACTTAGACTCTAAATCATTAATAGTTCTTTCTAAAGCATTTTCTCTTCTTTCCATCCCTGGAATTTTTGTTTTAATTTCCTTTATTCGTTTTTCTGTCCTTTGTTTTTCCCATTCTAGATTCTTTTTTTGATTTCCGATATCCTCTCTCAATTTATCCAAATTTTCTTGAAATCTTTCTAATTCAGCATTTTTTTGATCCAATTCCTCATTTTTATTTCTGATTTTGTCTCTAAATTGTTGTTGTTTAGTCATTAATTCATTATTTTGTTGTATTATTTGATTTTTCGTTCTTTCTAACTCATCTCGTAAGCTATCTCGTTGTTCAAGGAGATATTTAATTTTAAGTTCTTTTTCTTTTCTTTTTTTCTCAAGATCTTCAACATTTTCTTTGTAATTTTCAATTTGATTAATAACTTTTTCCCATTCACTCTTTTCTTTATCTAACTTGAGCCTTTCTTTTTTTAGTTTTTTAAGCAATTTTTTATCTGAAATCGTATCTAGTTTTTCATCCGGTGTTTTTTCTCGAATTTGATACTTAGGAATTGGTTCGTTGTTCATAACGGTTCAATTTTTAATATACTCTATTAATAAATTCATATGAATATTGACTCTAAAGTGTTTGCTAATCAAAACTTTAATATTATACTTTTTAATTTTGTTGATTCTATTTATATAGCTTAATTTCTATTATTTTCATATAATCATAGCAAAAAAATACAAGATTTATAATTAAAGTATAATTATTGGTGTTCATTTTATGGGTTTTGATAATGAATTTGATGATGAATTTGATGAACAAGAATTTGATGAAGAGTTAGAAGAATTAGATGAAGAGTTAGAAGAAAATACAAAAGAAGATGTAGAAGAACCTTTTGAAAAGATTCCTGAGGAAGACGTTGAAACAAAAACTCCAACTACTAAAATTGTTACTGGAGGGAAGAAGATTTCGGTATATTTTATGTCTACTATTGGTCCAGGTGAGAAAAAACAAAAATTAACTGTTAATGATGGAAATCTTGTCGGTGATATTAAAGAAACCGTAGCAAATTTATTTGGTTTAGATCCTGCTGACTTTCATTTATCTTGTGGTGGTATAACAATGGATGAAACTAATCCTTTAAGGGATTACACTATTTCTGATGGAGATGATATACTTTTAATTCCCGCTAGTATTGCCGGTTAAATCTTTCTTATAGAAATAAAGGGTTTTCAAATTAAGATTGCTTTTTTTAATTTTTCTCTTTTCGTGAGGGAATTAGAGCAATTTCATCGTCATCATCGATACTATAGTCTTTTATTTGTAAGTTCTCATCTAGTAATATTCCTCCGGAAGATAAGAGAAAATCTTGTTGTTCATAATCAAATAATAGTGCGACTCTGTCTTTAACTACTCTTGCTGGTTCAGCTGTATCTATTATTATAATTTTCGTTTTCTCACCGGGTTCCAAGAGTGATCTTATATATACACGAATTTGATCTTCCATTTCTATAGAACTTTTAGGTGGAGTATAAGTTATATCACCATTAAGATTATCTCTGTTTTCTAACATATTTTCGATTAATTCTTTTCTCTCATTTGGATCATAGTAAATCATTTCTCTAATAAACAAAATCTTGTCCATGTTTGATAACCCTAACAAGTTAATTTTATTTAATTCTTC
>CAYNEU010000516.1:0-1888 GCA_964396275.1 uncultured archaeon
TTTTGGTTTCAAATTTTCTGGTAGGGATTTAACATATCTGGACATTATTAATATCATAGTTCCACTCCCTATTGCTCCTCCTAAGGCTCCAAGTAAAATTCCTAATAATAGTATTAATACAAAAATGACCCAACCGTATCCTAAATCACCAAAGATTAATCCAGCAAACTGATCTAAATTTGTATAAGCATTGTTTACAGACATATTATAAACCATATAAAGAATCCATACTATCGAAACACCAAGTGTAGCGCTATAAATTCCCCGTCTCATTGTTTTATTAAAAAGACCTCCTATTATACCAGGGATTATGATCAATTGCCAAATTGGGATATAAGTGAGAATGAACGTAATAATTGCCGTAAGTACAAATGAAATAAGAAAGTTTCTAGTCTCAGGATCGACTTTGAATTTGATCTTTTTAAGTTTCATTCAATTCACCTCTAAATCTCCCTTTTAATTCTTTGAACTTAGAACGAATTAAATCCCTTTTATACCACCCAACTACAGCAACCACAACACCAACTGAGCATCCTATGATTATACCTGTTGCTAGTGCAATAATAAAACCAGGGTCTTCTCTCGCAATAAAACTAATCTGAGATTCAATATGACTTTTTGGAAAATCGGCTTTATTATCGTAGAAATATTGTCGATGATATTTACCCTGTAGAAATAATTCCTCTAATTGATCAGAATAATGTTTTGAATTTGATACCCCTCTTTGCCCGGAAGGTATAACACTCCAAGAATTTTGTAAATCACTGAAATCAACTATCATTCGTTCAGAAGCACCACCCCGAGCATATCCTATACCATTTCTTATACTTACTCCTGCAGGATTAACAGTATATCCTTCTCCATCTCCTTCAAACGGGCCAATATCTAAACTTTCGAATACAAGGTGAGGAAAATCAAGTTGATGAATCTCTCCCCACCTCCATGTAGATACTTCATTTGTTCCATAAAAATCGAGAAGCCATGTGATTGTTGAATTTAAAGCTTTAATCATTATATAATTCCTATCTTCAATCATACCAGTATTTATATCATCAAACCATGATGAATTTGGATCATCTCTGGTTAGCTTTTCTAGAACATTCAATGGGGGGCGTATTGGGGCTTGAGCAAATTCGTCATTAAAAGTGAAATCACTATAATAATCTCGCCATTTACGATAAATAGTTGGTGCGGCCAAATCTTTATCCATCTCATAGTTCCAATTCTTTAATTGCGTTAAAACATCCAAAATAATAGTTGTCTTCTGAGAAGAAGGTAATTCTTCTGTTGCATTAATGAGATAAGGGATAAGGGCTCTAGCTGCAGATGATTTAACGTCAAGTTGTATTTCCTTCATCTTTTCAACACCAACAGTTCCATCTGCAGAATTATTAAGTAATTCGTTAATTCTTCTCGCTCGATACCCTGTAGCATAACTATTTTGAAGTGCATATGTTTTATAATCAGGACCAGTAACTATTTGATTTGCTGAAGCTAAATAATGTTGAGAAGAATTCACGGTAACAGGTAACTCATTAAATGGAATATACCCTATCCAATCACCTTCACCTTTGGTTCCGTTATATGGTAGTGTTCCATTACCAAAATGCCATGGTTCAATTAAGCTATCATCTCTTATAGGTACTAATCCAGTAGGTCTTATTGCAATAGTCCCATGCACATCCGCATACACATGATTTTGAGCGGGACAATGAAAATCTTCTGAAGCTAGATCAAAATCTGCGCGATTTTTAGCATGAGCATATCCATATAGAGCATAGATTTCACCAGTTATGTTATTTGCTGTCCACTTTGGGGCTAATACAATATTAGGAGCATCTATAGAATCAGGAATTGCACTTCCTAAAAAGTCACTAAGAATAGGACC
>CAYNEU010000517.1:0-1952 GCA_964396275.1 uncultured archaeon
GAAACAAATCTTGGAGATGGAATTGAATATGTTGGGTTAGATTTAGTAGAATATAAAGGTTCAAAGGCAAATACATTAGCAGGTATGTATGTCGTAAGACATGGAGAAAATTTCGGAGAAGCACTTTTTTACCATACTAGAAACTTGCCAGAAAATCTAATTGGCCCTAAAACTGCGAGAGATACGTATGAAACGGAAGCAACTCAACAGATTACCCTAATTGCTGGTGCTAGAGAGGGAAATATCTTATTATATCCTCTTGGGGGTTCAGTTTACTTCTACATACCAACTTACAGTACAGTTGGTGGTTTACAACAACTAAAATTAGCAGGATTTGTAGAAGCATTTACTAGAAGAGTAGGTTACGGTGCTGATGCCTTTGATGCCTATAACAATTTAGAAAATTTTGAACCGGGGACGTTTACTTTAGCAACTGATGCTGATTATCCTGATATTGATGGAATTTTTATATTAAATTGGACAGAATCTCAATTTGCTGATAGCTATTCAATCTATAGAAACAATAGTTTAATTGTAAGTAATTTGCCTAATTCGCAAACATCGTATACTATTTCAGAATTAAATTCTGGGATTTATGAATATTTTATTCAGGCATCTAATGAATTTGGCAATACAACAACAAATACGATAATAATAAATGTTGATATATATGCAATAGCATTTAACTTTGAAATGGATACATCAATGACATTACCAGATGATCTCGCAAGGTTTAGAATAGAACTCGAGAATCTAAATGAAAGTGTTATAGTTAAAGGCAATAATGTCAAAGTTAATTTATCACTATATCGAGAAGGAGGTGGGGTATTTTCAGTTGTAGTACCACCTAGTTATTATCCATTAGAAAATAAAACGTTCAGTTATGGTGGTTATTCTGGTGTTAATTTTACATTAATAAACGATATTCTTGATTCTGGCGAAGGTTTGATTTTAAGTGGATTTATTAATAGTACCACCAGCGATATCATAATAAGATTTAAATGGACTTTAATTGTTGATAATGATATTATATATGTATCAGAAGAAGATTTTATCTTGGTAACTTAAATTAACTATTTTTTTTTTTAGATTTTTTCATATAAAAAGTAATAGAACACCAATTAATGTTATTATTACTCCTGAAAATCCTTTCATTGAAATTTTTTCTTTATTTATTGCATAAGAGAACGGGATTGTAAATAATGGCATTGCTGTGGAGATAAGAGACATAAAAGTTGCTCCAGCTATATGAACGGCTTCTCCGAAAAATATACTCCCTATTGAATAACTCAGTATAGCAGAAATGAGCAGAATGATCCAAGTATTTCGATTCTTAGGTATAGGAGTTTTTGTTGCTTCTATTGTTGCAATTATGCTTAATGAAATAGAAGCAAATAGAAACCTTATCATCATAGCTATCATTGTACTTAATATTCCTAAATTCAATATGTAATCAACTTGATTAATTGAATAGTCTGTTAAAGCAATTCCAATAGCCCAAGAAATTGCTGTAATTAGAGCCAAAAGCGTTCCTTTAATAGTCTTGGGAACATGAGTTTTATTTAGATTCCTTTGATTATCATACTGTTGAGATTGAACAGAATAAGGATCTTTATTATTGAGATTATTACTTTCCCTTCTTGTTATTATTATTACTCCTATCCCAATTAATATCCCTGAAAAAATCATTTGAATTGATATTGAGCGTTTTAAAAAGAAAAAAGCAAATAAAATTGTAAAGAATGGAGTTGTAGTAGTTATAGCAAGAGCTTTAGCAGGGCCTAAAATCTTTTGTGATTGAAGATAGGCAGTATCTCCTAAGATAACCGTAAATGAAATGCTTATCACTAAAATTAATATAAGGATAATAGATAATGAAAATAACTGAAGAAAGACACCAAAAGATAAACATATTATTAGAAATGTTATAAATCCTACTATTGAACGTATCG
>CAYNEU010000518.1:0-6995 GCA_964396275.1 uncultured archaeon
GGAATTGGAGGCATTAAAGGATTATTCTTCTCCGCTATATGTTCAGAATAAATCTCTATTTTTCCTGATAAAGTAGGAAAAGGATTATTTTCAGGATCTTCTATTTGTTCCTTAAATGCAACAAAAGGTTCTTCTTCTTTAACTTTATAAGACCCATCCTTTTTCATTTTATTATAGTTTTTGATATCTTTCCGAGGAGCAGTAAGCACCCTTAAAATTTGGTCTTCTGGTAAATCCAATAAATTTTGTTCAATATCTAATTTTTTAGCGAGTTCTTTACATATTTCTAGATCCGATTTTGATTCATACATCGAATCAATAGCTTTGTTTAGATAAATATAATAGGGCGCTCCTAGCCACGGAACGGCAACATCGTTACGTTCCATGAATGTATTTACAGGTAAAACAATGTCTGCTAACTGGGCTGTAGGTGTCATAAATTGTTCAAATATTACAATGAAGTCGAGAGATTTTAGCGCTTTAATTCCTTTATTTACATTTCCAAATTGATTTAAGCGGTTAGTGCCAACTATATAAGCCATTTTTATATCTGCTGGATACCCACCTTTCTTACCTTTTAAAATTGCATTATAATAGTCATTATAATGAATACGAGTTTTAGCTGGATTAGTCCCACCTTTTAATTTATATAAACTATCTGCTCGCGGAGGTGCTCCAAAATCAATTGGATTATCTTGAATTCTCGGTTTTTTAAGTTTCTCCTCTTCTAGCTTGATAGGACCAGACTTTTTTTTCCCTCCTGTTACTATTCTCTCACGACTATAATATGCTCTCATAAAACCCGAGGCATATCCTCCATTTATCCCGATATTACCTGTAATAGCACATAATACATTAGCTGCTCTTGAATATTGCTCGCCAAACATAGTTCTGGCAGGACCCCATCCAGCAATTAAAGCTGCTGGTTTTGATTTTGCATACTCCCGAGCAAGATTAACGATTGTTTCTGAAGCTACTTTTGTAATTGTTTCTGCCCATTCTGGAGTCTTAGGTTCTCCATCATTAATCCCAAGCACATAATCCTTATATTTATCAAAACCAATTGTATATTTTTCAATGAAGACTTGATCATACAAATTTTCAGCGATAATTACATATGACATTGCGATGAGCATAGCTGTATCCGTACCTGGGCGTATAGGAATCCAATCGTCTGCTAAGACTGCTGCTGAATCAGTAAAGATCGGATCAATTGCTACAATTTTTATATCTTTTTCTCGAGCTTTAGCTAACCATAAACTTGTACCGGGATCCCAAATTGTGTTTGCTGGATTCCATCCCCACATTATTATAAACTTAGAGTTCAGTAAATCTTCACGAGCATTACCTGTCATCATTGTACCATAAGTTGCCATAGAAGCAAACAGCGCTCCTTCGTATGAGGGAGCACCCCACATTCGGGTATAACCCCCAATTTGGTGAAGCATTAATGCATGTGATACAATGCCATGGAGCATTCCTTGATTACCTCCACCAGGGACAAGCAAAATTGCAGAATTACCAAATCTTTTTTTAATCTCTTTAATTTTAGAAGCCACTTCATCCAAAGCTTCATCCCAAGAGATTCTCTCGAATATTCCCCCTCCACGTTCACCTACCCGTCGTAAAGGGTATCCGAGTCGTTCATCAGAATAAACACGCTGTCTATATGCTCTTCCTCGCAAGCATGCTCTTAACTGAGGTTTTTCTCCATTATCAGTTTCTAATCTTATAATTTCTCCATTTCTTACATGAGCTCTTAATACACAACGACCACCACAATCATGGCAACAACCCGTATTAATTATTTTAGTTTCATCTTTTTCTTGTACGATTTTAAACCCAACCATCTTTTATTTTTATACTAAACCTTATCTAAAAAAATATATGATGTTTAAATACTTTTTATGAAAAGAAGTATTGATAGTTTGATCACTATTTTAATCTTTTCTAAAGAGAGAATATAGAGAAGAATGTAAATTATAGTTTATTGCTAATTACTCTGATGAGAATTTTCTTCTCACTTCTCTCAATTAAATAATAACAATTTTTCCTTTAGACTCTATTAAACCTTATTAAAAGATTATTTAATGTATAATGTATATTTATAACTTATATTAAAAAAAATAAGTTGAAATAAATGGCGAATGTGAAGCATATAGTTATGTTAGGTTTTGGGGATATGGGAAAAGGAATTGCCCAGGTATGTTTAATGGCAGGTTACAACCTCACAGCAGTTGATATAAATGAGCAAATTATTGAAAAAGGTTTGGATTATATAAAAACTGGATTTGAGAAGTTAGTATCAAAAGGAACGTTGCCTGAGGGCTCAAGTGCAGCAGATTATTTAGCAAAACTAAAAACATCCAATGATATCATCGATGCTGTTAAGGATGCAGACTTAGTAATTGAAGCTGTTGTGGAAAAATTAGAAATAAAACAAAATCTATGCAAAGATGTTATTGAAAATTCTCCAGATCATTGTATATTTGCTTCGAATACTTCTACAATGAGTATTTCTGAGATTGCTAAGAACTGTAATAAACCTGAAAACGTAATAGGAATGCATTTTTTTAATCCAGCTCCCTTGATGCGTCTTATTGAAGTTATTAAGGGTGATAAGAGCTCAGAAGAATCTATGGATATAGGCATTGAAGTTGCGAAATCATTACCATGCTTGAGAGGTGAAAGATACATTGCTCGTGTACAAAAGGATCGACCAGGATTTATTGTTAATCGTGTGCTTGCTCCAAGGGGAATATATTTTAATTATATTATTGATCTAGCATACGAAAAGAATATTCCTTGGGATCAAGTAGATGCTGATCTGACTGGTCCAAATACTCCAATGTCTTCATTAACTTTAGCAGATTTTACAGGGCGCGATATATCATACCATGGAGGACTTTATTATAGCGAAAAACTTTCTCCTGATTTTAAACCTGGAAAAGTATTAAAAATGCAAATAGAAAAGGGGACTCTGGGTAAAAAAACGGGACAAGGATTTTATAATTGGTCAAAGGGAAGACCTCAACCTGATCTCTCTAAAAAGGCAGGACTTGTTAATCAGGATATTTTTAACGCGATTAATGCTAATGAGGGATGTAGAATCCTAGAAGAAGGAGTCGTGAAAAGTTGGAAAGTTATTGATGAAGCAATCTTAGCAGGTATGAATTTTCCGGGACCAATGGAATATGCTACTAAGAACTATGGACGACTTGCCACACTCTTAGAAGAGACTGCTGAAAAATTAAACAAACCTTATCTTAAACCTTGTGGTTTATTTAAATCTGGTAAATTTGTAGAAATGGTCTAATCTAAATATTAAGAATTTTTTTTAATATTTTTAATTAATAATAATTTTAAAAATTCAAAAGGATGAATAAAATGATAGAAACAAATATAACTAAAATGTTTGGGATAAAATATCCCATATTTAATGCCCCCATGGGACCTTTTTTTACACGTGATTTAGCTCTTGCTGTATGTGAAGCTGGTGGTTTGGGTGTATTGTCAAATGTCAATATTGTGGGAACTGATCCTGTCAAGGAACATCTTGCAAGCTTAGAATATATGATTGAACACACTAATAAACCTTTTGGTCTTAATATTCTTACTTCTCGTAATAATCCAGGAGTTCGAGAAATGGTAAGAAAAGTACCACAAATAGTTATGAACAATCCAAAAATGAGGGATCAATGTAAGTATTGGCTCACTTCTGCTGGCTCTTCGAAGTTTCTGCCTAGTTCTAAGTATTTTAGAGAATTAAGAGAAAATTCGGACGTTAAACACTTTCATGTAGCACCAGCAGTATGGCTTGCCAAGAAATGCGTGGATGCTGGTGTAGATGGGATAGTTTGTACTGGTACGGAAGGTGGTGGTCATCAATCATATGAAAGAGTCTCGACATTGGTATTATTACAACAAATGAATAAAACTTTCCCTGATTTACCCAAAATAGCATGTGGAGGTTTTGCTACTGGAATAGGATTAGCATCGGCACTTTCTCTGGGTGCAGGAGCAATAGCTATGGGTTCTCGTTTTATAGCTTCAAAACAAAGTGAATTTCATGAAAAGTATAAAGCATTAGTACCACCAGGGAAACCACAAGATACGAGCCTTTACACTGGAGCATTTGGTCCTATTCGTTTGTATAAAAATAAATATGCATTATCACATCCAGCGCCCAGTTCTAAAGAAGAAATGATAGCTTATGAAGAATCTATAACTCCTGAACAAAGGGTACGCGATTTAGGAGCTTATGATAGAGTCTATAATGGAGATACTGAAAATGGTGCTGTATTATTAGGTCAATCAATTGGTATTATTGATAGTATTGAAGACGTCAATGATATTATTGAAACTATAATGAAGGAAGCAGAATCTACGATTAAAAACAATTATAGTTTGTTAAAATAACAAATTTGTATATTTATTTTCCCCCTCGTATTAATTAAAACACTTTTTTTTGTTTTTTCTGTGATTAATTCCCTTTTTTTTCCCCTCAATATACATATTATATTTAAATTAGAATTACTTAATTAGAAATAGATAAATTTTGAGTTAAATCTATAAAGAAATATTGAAATATAGTTTTGATAAATAAATCAATGAAAAAGAATGAGTAATAATTCAACTAAAAAACAAACTCGTAGTCGCTCTCCTGAAAAGAAAGCAGCTCAATTCGAAAAAATTTTAGAAGCAGGAAAAGAATTATTTTTAGAAAAAGGTAGAGATGGTTTTAGCCTACGGGGCTTAGCTAAAATTCTTGGTATGAATCAAAATAATTTGTATAATTACGTAGAAAGTAAGAGAGAATTATGGATAGCAATCCGAAACAAGCTTTATAAACAATATCGAGAAGAAAATATAAAAATAATTAAAGATCATAAAGGTTCTACTAAAAATCTGTTAATGAAAATTTTTAATAACTTTTTAGAATTTGCTGAAAAAGATTTTGGCGCTTTTAGTATGATGCATCTCAGAGAATATCCCCCTTCTAACAAGATAGGACCATTTGAAAAAGAATATCGCGAATTCAATTATCTAAGAGGTACAGCTAGAGTAGTACAGAATGCCATTGAAGCAGGAGAAATTAATTATTCTAACGCAGGAATGTTAACCTTCTTTACTTATAGTTTAATTTTAGGTGCTGCTATGGTAGAACGCCATATGAGAACAGTTGAGCAGGACCCCAAATATAAAGATGATTATGCTAGTGAAATCCTACAATTTGGACAAGCAGATTTTAGTAGGGAAGAATTTCGAAATTTTGTATTAGAAAAATTAGAGCAGTTGTTAAAAAAATAAATATCATACATAGTTCTAATTTCTAAATATATTCACAAATTTTTTCGGTTTCTCTTAAATATTAATTTATTCACTATTATATTAAAAAAATGTTTAAAAAAGAAAATAAGAAAAATTATATTAATTTTGCATTACTTTTCAGAAACCATTTTATCTAAATCATATACCATCAATTTTGAGGTATTTATCTCATTGAATTATAATCTACTCTTATTTAACTCATCATCAATTCCGGCTATTTTTTTAACCATCTTTTTTCGGGCTTCAATGTCATATTGGGTTGTAATAGCTATCTCTTCCATAACTGGGCTTCCTCCTCCGTGGTAATTCCCAAAGAGATGGATTCCTCCTGTTGCAGAGCAAAACATATCACCAACATAGCGCCAGAATTGTGCGGCATTTTCAGGCGATATCTTTGGGTTTCTAGTAATATATTTATAGAGTTTGTCCTTCAATTTAGGATTAACAAAATCTCTTTCATGTGGGAACGTTGCTGGAATACCACCACTAATATCCGTTATTATCTCAGCTTCGCGAAATACACTTTCTCCGGTTAAACACCTTCCAACATTAGCGTAAATTGAGTTTGGAATATAACTTCCTGGTCCATAAGGAATAAAGCCTACCCCAGGCATAAATACTTCAGATTTTCCCAAATCAGAAGCAGTATATCCCGCAGCATAACCAAGTTCCGTGATCAAGATTAATTCTGCTAATTTATGTCTAATATGTGATGTCTTAGCTATGTTGTTATATTCTGCAGCTAAAGCTGCTGTTCCCGTTATTATATCTCCGATTGCGGGCTTGCATCCCGAATAACTATGACGGTGAAAGAGACCAAATAATAAAGCAAGGATACCCCCATGCTGGTGTTCACCGCATAAAAAAACTCTTTCCCAAGGAACGAATACATCATCGAAAATTATATACGAATCCGTAGCTCCCGGTTGAAAACCACGTGGAAAATGTTCTCTATTACGATAGTTATGAATGGTAACCACTTGAGTAACCCCTTCATAATCTCCAGGTACAGCGAACGCAACCGCATAATCTTTATCTTCTGGTCTTAATGCTCTCGTTGGGATAACTAATAGTTCGTCAGAAACGGAAGCTTCTGAGATATTCAATTTACAGCCACGAACTATAATTCCATCCTTCTTCTTTTCTACTACGTGGACATACATATCAGGATCCGCTTGATCAGCGGGACGTTTAATTCGATCACCTTTTACATCAGTTTGAGCACCAGCTGCGACTAAATCTTTCTGTTGAAATCTTAAAAGCCATTTTTTAAAATTTTCATGGTAATGAGATTCTCCATTATTTAGTTTATCAGCTTCATATGAAACATTATATACTGCATTCGCTGCATCGCAACCCATGCATCGCTGAATGCATCCACCAACTTTTTGACATAATTTACGAGTCATATCTTGCTTTTTATGAAGGTCTTCAGTACTATGATGAATATGCGTAAATCTATTAATAATTTCACCCGTAAGATGAGATTTTACTTGTACTAAGTCTTTGAATTCAGGATCATTGAAGACTTCGAAGGTAGTTCCAATCGTATTTAGACAATCCATCTGAAGTTTGTCTAATCTATCGATTTCTTTTCCATCATAATACAGATTTGGCTTCATTCTACCTAAATCTTTCATATATTGTTCTTTTGTCCGAACCAT
>CAYNEU010000519.1:0-4061 GCA_964396275.1 uncultured archaeon
CTTTCTTCATTAGATAATTTAATCATTGGTTTTTAGGTGAATATTTAAGTATGAACCTATAAAAATAATCAAAAGGTTTTAATTTTAATTTATTCATAAAGTAATTATAAATATTTTTTTATGAATAATTGCTTTTTTAGAGTTTAATTAATAATGTCACGTGAAAATTATTCCAGATCAAATCGTCCAATTGATTATTTGAAGTCATCTATTAATGAAATAATTCTTATTAAAGTAAAGCGTAATCGATTGTTCAGGGGACGCTTAGGCGGATTCGACGAACACTTAAATCTCTATCTTGAAGAAACCAGTCAGATTTTTGAATATCAAGATGATGAGGGAAACATTCGGGAAGAACATGAAAACCTTGGAAGCATCGTTGTTCGAGGAGATAATGTGATTTTCGTGAATCTTGCACAGGTCTAAGCGACTTATATTTTAGCTTTTTAATTTAAGATGATATTAGCAGATAAAAGAAGCACCTTTAAAAAATATTAGAAATATTTGTATGCTATTAACCATTGTTAAATAATAGAGCCTTAATCATCTTTTTAACACGAAATTGTTTAGTATATATTAGTATAAAAGTTTGAAATAAATTCATTTATTAGCCTTAATAATGGAGTAGTTGTTGAAAATTGACTGCACCAGAGCTAGAAAAAATAGGAAAATCAAAGTTAATAAGTCCAAACTTGGGACATCCATCAATTTTAAAAATTGATAATAAATTAAAAAATAAACCTTTTCAAGCTCATTTATTGTTTATTGCTGGAAATTATGATTTAGAGATTTTTACTAAATCCATTCAAAAGCAGATATCTTTAGTTCCCTTATATGATTATAAATGGTCTTATAAACTAATTTTCGTGAAAAGACCAAAAGGATTGTTCTCAAAATGGAGGGAGAAAAGAGCTAGAAAAAAAAACAAAAAGTTTATTGAAAGCATATTAAAAACTGGAAAGGATTTAGATCTAAATTTAGAGCGACTGAAAGAATTAAAATCACGACTGCATAGAGGGAAACCTATATTTCCCAAAGTAATAAATGTTGAAAATTCTCCCATAATCCCAATTCAAAATATCTCTACGACAGATGATTTGAATCCACAAGAATTTTTAATAAAAAATCAAGTATATGGCGAATTAAATAAATTTTATAAGGTGACCATTGAATTTACTCTTAATAAAGAAATCCTGAAATTTCTAAAGGAACGAAATTTTGTTATGTTTGATATACATAGCGCTAATCACCAAATAAACTATCATTCCCTTGTGGTTTCCAAGCAAAGATGGGAAGATTTTACCTTTGTTCATGCTACAGATCTACACTTAGCAGAAAGAAATGATAAAATTTATGGAATTGTTAAAAAATGGACAGAATCCTCAATTAAAGAGAATGTAGAAGATTTTTTTGAAACTATAAAAAAGAAGTTAAAAATTAAAAAAAAAGTAAAGAATGAGGAAAATATACTCTCAGAATTGAAAATTCCCTTAAGAAAGCGTATAATTAATCCAAATAATCAATTTAGAAGATTTATAAAACTGATGAATAAGAAAGTGCTTAAAAATGAATTAGATCTCATTGTAATCACGGGAGATATTGTTGATTATACAGTTTTAAGTAGATTATCTAAGAAACTTCGTAAATTGAACGAATTTAACTACGAGGATAGTAATTGGTTAATTTTCAAAAATACAATCTTGAATATACCACCTAAAGAGAAATTTAAAGGAGTAATTAGAGGTGAAGAATTAAATTGTCCAATTTTTACGACCTTAGGAAATCATGATTATCGACCTTTTCATTATGATCTCACATGGGCAGATATGTACAAGAAGATTGGGCTAAATGCTTCTGAAGCAATTGCATTGAATGAATTATTTTCTGCTTCCCCTATTACAGCTTTAACAAAAACCTCCCTAGCTTTAAAAGGGTATTTAGCAGAAATTAATTCTTCTTTGGACTTTTCTATCATGCTTGGAAATAACTTGTTTATTATATTGAATACAGGGGCTGATTCTTTTAAAAATGTAAGAGATTTAATAACTGGTCATCCTTCTGTTACTGGAATTTCATTCAAACAAATAAATTATTTAGAGAATCTGATAAACAACGTAATTAAAAATGATACTAACACTTTTCTATTTTTACATGGGCCTCCATTAAACACTGGAGGTAAAAAGTATAGTATTAATATATTTGAAAAAAAAGGAAGTCGATTTATTACACAAAAGATGAATGAGTTTAAAGAATCGTTAATTACAAAATTGGGAAAACCCATTTCAGCAGCACGTATTGATGGAGTATTTAATATGAAATATGGAACAATTTCATCAAATTGGGAAAAAATTATTGAATTTTGTAAAAATTATTGTATTTTAACTCTTGCTGGTCATACTCATGATTCATTGGAATTTAGATTAGAAAACCCCGAGAAAAAAACTAGTGTGTATGATGCGCCTCCATTTAGGTTAAATAAAATTGAAAACCCCGCAGCAATATATTATGATAATTATTCTGAAATATATACAGATGCAAAAAGTATAAAGGAGAATGGACCCTTTGTAGTGCAAACCCCCGCTTTAGGATTAGGGAGTTATAGAAATCCTGATACAGCTGGGGGGTACAGAGAAATAATTGTTAAAGATGGCAGATTAAGTTCTTTTAAAATAAAATATATCACTCGTTAAAGTGAAGATTTAAATTCTTAGCTATCTAAAATTTCATTTCTTCAAATTTTTCAAAATCTTTGTATAATATTTACGAATTATATTTATCTCTTTAGGGTTAAATACATCCATTTTGAAACTCCTTAAAAAGGAACTGAATCTAGGATATATTTTTGGCTTTGTTTCTGTAAGAAAAACACAATTTAGTGCAGTAAATAAAATCCCTAATTTCTCATTCAATGTAAATGAATTAGTCTTCATAAAGTCAGTATATAAATCAGAAGAAACTAAAGCATTCTCAACAGGAATTTTTAGATTTTCTTCAATTACTTTCACTCCTTTAAAGAATGTTGGCTCTACTACAATAGTTTCCGAAAGAATTTGCTCTATACGTCGTCTAGTATCGCTGACATCGATTTTATTCTCAATATGAGTAGTTTCCAAAAGAGCCGGTTCTTCTGTTACTATCAAGGAATCTTCTTGAGCTGATTCTGCTTCTAACCTGAATAGTGTTTCATAACTTAAGTCTGTACTCTTATATAATTCAGCTAATAACGGAGAATCTTCCGTACTCATATCTAATATATCTGCGATAATTCGAATCATTTTATTACGATTTTCCTTTCTATTCGCTACCATTGGATAAGTTTTTAATCCCGTGAGAGTCTCAATCTCTTGTACACTCAATGCATTAAGTAAATCTTGTTTATTTCCAATAATAGCTACCCGAGCATGAGGAACTTCTTCAACTTTTAAATCTAAAAAGAATTTGCTTTTCTCGACATTCTTTAGTGTAGAATCCATAACAATAAGGACTGCATCGCTTTCTTTTATAAAGCCTTTCCAAAGAAATTTAAATTGCTCCTGTCCAGCAAAATCAAATAAATGAAAAAATAATTTCCCTATTTTAATAGTAGCAATTTCCCCCGTAATAGTCGGAACATGTTGAAGTGGAATCTCATCCATTTTTATAAGTTTTTTTATAGTTGTTTTACCAACTCCTGAAAAACCGACTACTGCAATTTTAGGTTTTAAATTTCTATGCATTTCATCAAGAGCAACATTAATTCCTTTAAAATCTAAATCCTGAAATTCATTGTCCTTTAATTTAATACTGAAGCGGTTTAGGAAGAGATTTTTAAAATTCATCAACTGAGTTTTAATTGCTCTATAAAAATCGTCCATTAATCCTGTTATAAAAAGAAAAATTAAATTGTTTTCAAGCTCAACATTATACGACACTTTAAATTTTATAAAATTAAAATATCCCATTGTTTCACCAAGACTTCTTTTTGCCTCCCTTATAATCTTAAAACTAATATCCTCAATCTCAGAACTATTCAAAGCATTTCCATATACTCTTCTATAAATAATATCATTTCCTTGGAGTAC
>CAYNEU010000520.1:0-3104 GCA_964396275.1 uncultured archaeon
TAATTTATTAAGATAATTTAAGAAGAAAACTTATTTTGTTAAAAGGAAGTGAATAAAAATGTCTAACAATTACGCGATTATCTCTAAAGATCTCACTAAAAAATTTGGAAACATTGTAGCTGTAAATAATCTAAATTTAAAAATTCCATATGGTAAAACTTACGGATTATTAGGTCCTAATGGAGCGGGTAAAACTACTACTGTTAGAATGTTAAATGCGATAATTTCTCCTACCAGTGGAACAGCGGAGGTAGTAGGATATGACATTATAACTCAAAGTAAACAAGTTAAAATAAACTGTGGCTTTTTACCTGAATCACCCGGGCTATATCAAAAGTTAACAGCAAAAGAATTCTTGGAATTTGTAGGCGAGTTATATTATCTCCCAAAAGAAATTATCTCTACCCGTATTGAAGAATTATTAGGTATCTTTGATTTGGAAGGGCGTGAGAATGATCTTTTAGAAGGATACTCAAGAGGTATGAAGCAAAAAGTATGTCTATGTGCCGCGTTAATACAAGATCCTAAAATAATTTTTTTAGATGAACCAACTTCTAATCTAGATCCTGCTGCAGCTAGAATGGTAAAGGATCTAATCTCCGATCTCGTTAAGAAAGCTGATAAAACTATTTTCATTTGTACTCATCTCCTTGATGCTGCAGAAGAATTATGCGATTTAATTGGTATTATTGACAAAGGGGAATTAAAAGTTGAGGGAAGCCCAAAAGAAATTATTGATTCTGTTGGTGCAAAAGATTTAGAAGAAGCATATCTGAAAATCATGGGTGTTTCTAAAATTGAAGATTTATTAGCTTGGAGAGAAGAATTACCTGCTAATATCGAGAAAGATAAGAAAAAAAAAAAGAAAAAATAATAACTGGATAAGAATGGCTCTTTGGAAAACAATTGCTAAAAACGAAATAAAGCTCAGAACTAATAAATTTCGAAATCATCGGGTATTATTTTTCATTATTTTATACTCATTTTTCATATTTTGGGCTTTCTTCTTAGCTCCAATGCTTTTTGATTTGTTTATGCCTACATTGGTCGAAATTATTCCAGAAATTAATTTGGCAGTCGCGTTAATTATCGAATATGTATTGATGGCTTCTTTTTTATCCGTTTTTATATATCCTTTAAACAGTATTTATAGAAAAATTGAAATTGGGTTCAAAGAAATAATATTAGCATCACCAGCAACACCAGGTGATATTTTCCTAGGTGAAATCATAGGAAAATTACCAATTTATTTAGGGGGTGTTTTGCTTTTTACTCCAATAATAACAGGAATGCTCAACCCTATTATTAATTTGAGTCTAATTCAATATGTAATCATCTATGTTTGTATTTTTGGATTAGTTTTATTTGCAACTTTATTAGGCTCCATTATTGCCGCATGGTTAGAGCATAAAATAGCTAAAAGTGATCGAGCAAAAGATTTGGGAAAAATATTGTTATTTCTCCTCTCTATCGCAATGGTTGCAATAGTTTATACTCTGCAATTCTTATTTGAATATCTTATAAACAATCCTGAATTAAGGAATTGGGTGATGTTCTATCCTTCTTTATGGTTTTCTAATATTATTTTATATTTTATTGACCCAAGCTTGATAAGTAGATATATTTTAAACATATGGTCTAGTGTAGCTCTAGTAATAATTATTCCGCTGATGATTTTTTTAGTCGCTTATAAAAAAGCAGATACATTTTTTAGTGTGGAAGGAGGTATAGAAAAAATATCCACTGTGATAAAACGAGAAAATGTATTCTACAAATTAACTAGGAAATTATCGGGGCATAAATGGGAAGGATTGATTATAACTCAACTAAAGGAGTTTTTAAGAAGACGAGAAAGTATAATGAAGTTTGTATACTTAATAGGATTAGTGGGTGTTTTAGGAGTACTTTTCTCAACCTTAGGTTTGGATTATTTAATTGGTCAATCAATATTAATTGCTATGATTATCATAATAGGTGGAATAATGTACGGACTAATGTTTGGAAGCTATATATTTGTTGGGAGTAAAGATTTAATTTGGGTATATAAAAGAAGTCCTCGTAATATTCATGCCTTAGTGTATTCTTATCTCTTAGCAATGTTAATCTTTAATATATTAATGGCATTTGGACTTACAATTTTCTTTTATTTCCTTCTCAAATTTGACCTTTTTAATATTTTATTTTTCTTTACTTTTTATTTAATAAATAGTGAAGTAGTTATTTCTCAAGCAGTTGGAATCCAATGTTTAAGCCCTGCTTTTGAGGAAAAGGGTAGTTCGATGACAGCAAATAATCTTTTTTTAATGGTACTTCAAATGATACCTTTTCAATTCGTCCTTATGTTTATTATACTTGCATTTGATGTACCCACTTCTCCAATTTTAGCCAGATTCCACTATCTTATGCCTTTATTATTAATTTCTATGGCAAGTGCAATTCCCCTTTTAGTTTTCGGATTAAGAAAGTTAGGTAAAATAGAATAAAAAAAGTAATTTTATAAATTTTTAAGTGCAATTTTTTCTAATTCCCTAGTTAAATGTTCATCAATTGGGCGTATGGAGGATTTATTTAATAGTTTAGACGCTTCTTCTTTAGCTCTTTTTCTAATAGATTTAGAACCGTTCTGTTTCCACGCATCACGCGTCATTCTATCTATTATTGGGCTTGGAAAGAACAATTCTTTTCTAAAATATTTCAGGGTTGATGGATGGGATAAAAGTTCTTCTTTATCTTCATAATCTTTTAGAATTTCTGAAGCAAAAGGAGATCCATGATCTTCAATACCTTGAATTAATCTTTTTACCATCCCTACTATTTCATTATCAATAATTAATTTCTCAATACTTTGGGTTGATTCAAAATCAAGCATTCCAGGACCAGAAATCATATTTATCCCTGCTAATCCTGCCAATAAAGCTCCCATACCAGCTTCAAAACCCGCTTGACCGTCAGGTATTTTAGAATCGCTAAGAGACATGTATGCATGAGTGGGCAAATTTAAGAATTTTCCCAACTCAGTATCTCCAAGATTTATCATCATCGTTTCTATTGCACCCATTGGCGTCGTTCCTTGTTTCATATCAAAAACAGCAGGAGAGCCACCC
>CAYNEU010000521.1:0-10986 GCA_964396275.1 uncultured archaeon
ACTTATGGGAAGTATGGGAATTCTCTAAATCTTATTTTAAATTTTTTTTTTTAATATTAAAAAAAGTTTTTAATTATGAAAGGAGCTATTTTTGAAGGGAAACGAAAAATTTTAATTAAGGATGATTTAACTAAACCTGAAATTAGACAAGATGAGGTTTTAATTAAAGTTAAAAAAGTAGGTATTTGTGGAACTGGCGTCGGTTCTTATGAAACAGGAGGACCATTTATACCAGGTAATATTATTGGTCATGAATTTTCAGGAGAACTTGTCGAGATTGGTGAAAACGTTAAAAAGTTGAAAATTGGAAATAGAGTAACGGTTAATCCACAAATCCCTTGTAATGAATGCTATTTTTGTATTCATGATCAAGAAAATATGTGTAAACTACAAAATTATGCTCTAGGTACTACGGAGGACGGAGCCATGCGTGATTTCATTAATGTAAAAGCAGATCGAGTTCATATTTTGCCTGAAAATGTGTCGTATGAAAGCGGAGCAATAGTAGAACCATTATCAATAGTAATCCAAGGAATTCAAGAGTCTGGTTTTAAGATAGGTGATACTGCTACGGTTATAGGAGCTGGGTCGATCGGATTATTTGCAATTCAGGTGTTAAGAGTGTCAGGAGCACATAAGATTTATGTTTTGGAACCAGTTGAATCGAAACAGAAAAAAGCATTAGAGCTCGGCGCAGATAAGGCTTTTGATCCAAAATTATGGAACAAAATTGTGAGATTAACAGACAAAATCGGACCCTCCCATATATATGATTGTGTTGGATTGTCATCAACCGTGACTACTTCACTTTCTTTGATTAAAAAGGGAGGATGTATTACTATCATAGGTATGCATGATAGTTCATATGAAATTAATAATGCTAGATTAATAACAACAAATAGTATAACAATAAAAGGTACTTATGGTTATACTCAAGATGTTTATAAAACGGCTCTAAGTTTACTTGAGCAGGGAAAGATTAATGTGGACGCAGTTATTACTAATCGGATAAAAATAGATGATGTCCCTCAAATGTTTGAAAAACAAGCTAATCCCCCTCATGATGAATTGAAAATTATTATTAATTTTAAATAAACTAATTTTTTAACTATTTTTCTCTTTTTTTGAGTTTTAACTTTTTTTATAAAATTATATTAAGAATTTGGATTATTACTAATTATAGTTAAAATTTCTTAACTAAAGTAGGGAGTGGTCTTAATATGGAAAACAAAAAAGGAGAAGTTCAATGTATTAATGATGAAATTTTGGAAAAGATGAGCCTGCAAAATCGTTATAATTTTCTAAATAATAATTTGATGAGTATTCTAAAGCCCAAATATTTTAACTTTCTCAGGAAAGCACAAAAATTCTTCATTAGATTTGAAAAAAAGCATAGCATTACACATAATGAAGATTTATATCAGTGGATTCCTGAGATTGGTAAAGAAGGCTTAGTAACAAGAATTAATAAGTTTGATGAGTTGGATTTAAACTATGAACCTTATGGTATGACTGCTGAATTTATGCGATGTCTTGCTGTTGATTTTTTTGATCCACAATTAATTATGGGTATGGGAGCAAGTGTATTAACAGTGAATCCTCTAATGCTTCATCATGAAAATGTCGATGCTCGGTTGAAAGCTCTAAAAGAGTTAGTACTTGGAGAAAAAATAGGATGTATTTGTATAACTGAACCAGAACGCGGTTCTGATGCAGTTCATATGCTCACAACTTGTGATGAAAATGAGGATGGTAGTTTTACTTTAAATGGTCAAAAAATATATCAAACAAATGGTGCAAAAGCAGATTGGGCTATAGTTTATGCTACTTCAGAAAAGAATAATGGGAATACAATGGCTCAATTTTTGGTGGATACTTCATGGGAGGGATGGAATGCTGAAAGAATTAACATCCCTTGGACACCACGAGTGTATATAGGCAAAGAAACTTTCACTAACTTAAGAGTTCCTCCAGATTATGTTATAGGAAAACCAGGTTTAGGGAGGGACTATCTTTTTGAAGGATTAAATATTGAAAGATTAGGTATAGTGCTTGCAAATGTAGCAGAATGTTGGAATGCGATATCTCATGCTGTCATTTATGCTAATATGAGAAAGCAGTTTGATCAGGAGATTTTAAAATATCAAGGAGTCGGCTTTCCTTTAGCAGAGATGTGGTCAAAAACAATGAGTTTGACATTAGCGACTTTGCATATTTGTCAGATTATTGATGAGAAACTGGAGCAGTTTGGTACTCTTCCAAAAAATTTCAATTTAGCACTTGTAGCTACAGCTTCACAATTGAAATCTCAAAGTGCCAAACTCTCAGAACGCATATGTTTTGGATGTGCGGATCTAATGGGTGGCGCTGGTCTGTGTGACAATACTTTAATGAGCGACTTAATCGGGATTTCAAGAATAGCTCAAATTGGAGGAGGAACATCACAAATTCAAAAATATATCATGAGTTACGCCTTAAGACAGTTATTTAAAATGCTATAATAATAATAGATTTTTTTTTGGTTTTTTTAATCATTAGGGTTATTTCAAAGATTTTATTTCAAGAGTGGTAGAATTAGAACATTATAACTAAATCATTAATTACTAAGAAAGATCCTTTTTTTAAAGGTAAATTATATTAATTAAAATAGAGATATAGAAATTCTTTTAAAAATTGGTTTATTTTTATAATTTTATTTAAAAAGTTTGATGTTATTAAATTGCTTCTCAAAATATTGAAATAAATTATGAATTCTAAAAGTAAATTCGTTTTTGTAACAGGCGGTGTAATGTCTGGAATTGGCAAGGGTGTTGCTACTGCAAGTATTGGTAAGGTGCTACAATTTCGTGGATTTAAGGTATCAGTTGTCAAGATAGATCCTTATTTAAATGTAGATCCTGGAACCTTAAACCCGGTTGAGCATGGTGAATGTTTTATTACCGAAGATGTATGGGATTTTAGACCCGTTCAAGAATCTGACGAAAGAACATATAGAATTTCTGAAATTGATCAAGATTTTGGCACATATTCTAGGATTTTAGGCATTGAGATGCATCCCTCTCATAATATTACATCTGGTCAAATTTATCTTTCTACAATCCTAAGTGAGAGGAAAGGGAAATTTTTAGGAAAAACAGTTCAAATAATACCTCATGTAACAGATATAATCAAAGAAAGATTAATGGAAATTGCTGAAAAAGAAGATTTAGATGTATTATTAATTGAATGTGGAGGAACCGTTGGTGATTTAGAATCAAGTATATTTTTAGAAGCATTTCGACAATTAAAATTAGAATATCCAAAACGTACTGCATTTGTTCATGTAACTCTTATCCCGTACTCTAAAGCTGTAGGACAGCAAAAATCAAAACCAACCCAACACTCTGTTAAAATGCTTCAAAGTTTAGGATTACAACCAGATATAATAATTGGAAGAAGTGAAAAACCTTTAGATAAGGACATAAAAAGAAAAATTTCCTTGTTTTCTAATGTTCCTGAAAATGCTGTAATCTCAAACCCAGATTTAGAAATCGTTTATGAATTACCATTATTATTTGAGGAACAAGGATTAGGAGATCTCATTTGCGAGCTTATTGATCTAAAGGCAAAACTAGTATCTTACAGTGAGGTTACGAATTACTCTGCATGGTTGAAGATGGTTGAATTATTTAAAAACGCGAAAAAAACAGTGCATATAGCGATGCCGGGTAAATACTTTAACATTTCAGACTCCTATATTTCAATAAATGTTGCTTTAGAAGATGCAGCAGCTCATCTAGGCTACAAAACAGAATTAAAAATGATTAACATTGAAGAAAATACAGATATCAGCGATCAATTGAAAGATTGTGATGGAATTTTGCTTACACCTGGATTTGGTGAAAGAGCAGTAGAAGGAATGATAAAATCAGTAGAATATGCTATGGAAAATAAAGTTCCATTTCTAGGGATTTGTTTTGGAGCTCAATTGTTTTTTATCGCCTTCTGTAGAAAGTATCTCGGCTTAAAAAATGCTAATTCAACAGAACTTGACCCTGACACACCTTATCCCGTTGTTGATATTTTAGAAAGTCAGAAGAAAGTTACTGAAAAAGGGGGTACAATGAGATTAGGTGCTCAAAAAATAGTAGTTGAGAAGAATACCAGACTATATGAAGCATATAAAAAAGAAGAAATATATGAACGATATCGACACAGATTTCACATTCAAGAAAGATTTATTACAGCTGAAGCTAAAGAAAAAGGTTTGCGAGTATCTAGCAGAGATGAAACAGGAACAATTATTAATAGTATAGAATTAGATAGAAAAGACCATTGGATGGTAGGTACACAATTTCACCCTGAATTTAAATCTCGTCCGTATAATCCTTCTCCAATATATTTAGATTTTATTAAAGAATGCGTTAAAAATAAAAAATCCAAAGAATAATTAATTTGGATACCATTGTTTTATGTATTCTAATCTTTACCGATGGCTCAACATTCGGTTTAATATTTCAAATCCCTTATAATCAATTAAAAACAAAAAGTTAGAATTATATTAATTTATTTCAATCCAAGTTTCTTTTTTTCTCGTGCAACTAATTCCCTGCGTAATATTTTACCTGAGCCTGATTTTGGAATTTCATCAACAAATTCGACCTCACGAATTTTTTTATAAGCAGAAATCCTTTCAGCAACCCAATCTATAAGTTCTTGCCCGGTCACCTTTCCTTTAGACTCTGGTTTTAAAATGATAAATGCTTTTGGAATTTCACCAACATCTAGTTCTGTAGACGGCTTACCAATAACAGCAGCATCAAATACATGCGGATTATTAAAAATTAAGTCTTCAAGTTCAGCGGGAGCGATACTCCAGCCTTTATATTTTATCATTTCTTTTATGCGGTCTAGAAGATGCTCATACTCTTCTTCATCAATATAAGCCATGTCACCGGTTCTAAGCCATTTTTCTCCTGTTTTAGGGTCAATCCAAAATGCATCCTCAGTAGCTTTAGATTTTTTCCAATAACCTTTCATAACCTGAGGGCCCTTAATAACCAGTTCACCAACCTGACCACGTTCAGGTAATTCTTCACCTGTCTCTAAATCAACTATTTTATGATATGTATCTGAAAGTAATGTACCTTGAGATTCCATTTTACGACGATACATTGGATTTACAGCGACAACCGGAGAAGCTTCAGTTAACCCCCAACCATGTTGGATAGTTGCTTCGTTAGCATTGCATTTCTCCTTTGCGAGTTTATCAAATCTTTCAAGAAGTTCAAGAGGGATTGGCGCGGCACCATTATTAAAGATTTTTAAATTTTTCCAATCATATCCTTTTATATTTGGGTCTTCGAGATGTCTAACTACTTCAAGAAAGATTGGCGGTACGCAAAGGCTATATGACACTTGATATTTTTCAATAAGTTCGCAAAATTCTTTTACTTTAAATCGAGGAGTCACCACCTGTGCTGCGCCTAACAATATTGCTTGATTCATTCCCACGTTTAAACCATAAATATGGTACAGAGGGAGTACAATGATTGCAATATCCAATTCACTTAACTCAAAGGTTTGAGAAACTTGAACTATATTTGATACGATATTATAATGGGTAAGCATGGTTCCTTTTGGCAATCCCGTAGTTCCACTCGTATAGACTAATGCTGCTAGATCTTCTTTTACATTGAATTCGCATTCTGGGGGATTCGGGTTTGTTTTTGCCATAATATCTAACCATCCAATAGTTCCATTTGGTAAGTCTGGTTTTCCTTCTGATTCTATGATGATAATATTTTTAATGTTTATTCTATCCTTAACTGATGCTACGTATGGATATTCAGGTTGGGAAACAATAATTGTTTCTGCTCCAGAGTCATTTATTTCATATTCTACTTCCGTTTCTTTAAATAACGGATTCATGGGGACTAGAATAGCACCTACTTTTTCTAATCCATAAAAAGAAATTTCCCATTCGATTGAATTAGGACCGTATAAAGCCACTCTATCTCCCTTTTTTACACCTAAATTTTTCAATACCGTAGCAAATATATCAACTTGTTCTTGAAATTGTTTGAAGGTGATTTTCTTAGTGTATAGGAAGGCAGGTCTTTCTGGAAATCTTTTAGCGGTGTCTTCTAAAACTTTATGAATAGGAATTTCAGGATAATAAAGATGGCCTCTTTTGAATTTAACCACTATTTTCACCTATTTAAAAATTATTTTAATAATTATATATATTCTTCATTAAAATTTTAATTATATTAAGTATGAAACGTCATTATATATAGTAGTTTCTCAACAAGCAAAAATTTTTATTATATATCTTCAAGCAAATTTAGATGAACAGAAAAATAATCACTGTTTATTATCATCATAATTTCTAAGTCTTTGAGATTTCTAACATAGATAATATTCATTCAAATTATATTTACTCATAAGGGAAAAAATTAATTATTAACAACTATTACAAATTAAAATTATTAAATTCAAGATATTATGATAAAATAAAAAAAATTTTACAGGTTTTAAATATGGCAAATGAAATTGAAGCAGAATATCAAAGAGCTGCTGATATACTAAATAAGGCAGGAGGGTTTCCTTATCCAATTACACCAACTATTCTTGATATTTTAAAATTCAATATTAAAGAAGAGAATTTGGATCTTGTAATGGCATTTAAGAAGAATATCTCACAAACGATGGAACAATTGAAAGAAAGCAGTGGATTATCTGAAGAAGAAATTTTAAAAAAAGTTGATGTTCTTGCGAAGAGAGGTGTACTATTTAACCAACCAAATAGTAAAGGAGTTATGGTTTATCGGTTACTCCCAATTGCTAGACAATTGGAATATAATTTCATGAAAAAGCTTGATAACTCAGAAGAAAATAATCAGCTTGCAAAATTATTTCATGAATTTAATGAAGAAATAAAAAATCTTTTTTATTCAAATCAAGAGAGATTTGAATCAACATTAAAAAATTTACCACCTATCGATAGAACTGTTCCAATTTTGGAGAACCAAGAGACGGGTGAAGGAATTAATATCATTGTAAATGAAGAAATAGAAGTACCTACAGAAAAAATATTACCGACCCAAAAAATTGAAGAGTTAATTGAAAAATATGACGATATTGCAGTAGGGTATTGTTATTGCAGGCAACATAATGAGTTTTTAGGTAATCCGTGTAAACAAATTGAACTTACGCCAACTTGTTTTACTTTAGGCAAGTCTGCTAGGCATACTTCTAATCATGGCTTCTCAACCCTAGTATCCAAAGAGGAGGCATTAAAAATCTTAAAAAAGTGTGAAGAAGCTGGACTAGTTCATAAAGCATATCATTTACATAGCGATATCTATAAGGATGAAGTAGCAGTTTGTAACTGTTGCAGTTGTTGTTGTTTAACTGCAAGGGAGTCTCTGATCTTTCCTGTAGCTAATGCAACCAATTATCTCTCTAGTATAGATCAAGATCTATGTATAGGATGTGGCACTTGTGTTGAGAAATGTTATAATAAAGCAATTGAATTAAATGATGATAATAAAGCAGAAAGAATAGAAGAATTATGTGTTGGTTGTGGTGTATGTGCATATTTCTGCCCAGAAAATGCAATATCTCTAATTGAAGGTCCTAGAACTGTAATACTTTTCCCAGCAAAAAAAAAATGAAATAATAGAAATTACTTTTTTCTTTTTATACAAAAATAATGGAATAATGATTTAAACAAAATTACTTAACTAAGGCATAGCCATTTCCAAGAACTATAGCTCTTTCTGTTCGTACTTGAATTATATAGCCTCCATTATCTTTCCAACCTTCTGTAGTTAAAGTTTCTCCTGGATATACCTCACTTGTAAATCGTGCTCTAAATTCTCTGAATCGCTCCACGTCTCCATTACAAACACCATAAATTATAGACCGTGTTGCAAAACCATATGTACATAACCCATGAAGAATTGGACCTTTAAATCTTCCACTTCTACTGGCAAATTCTGGATCTATGTGTAAAGGATTTAAATCACCGCTAAGCCTATACAAAGCAGCTTGATTTTCATTAGTTTTATATGAAATACTAAAATCTGGTTTTACTCCTTCGGGAGGATTTATTGGTTCTGTTTTAGGACCTGGATCCCCACCGAAGCCTCCCCCCTTAAGGTAAAAAAATACCCATTTAGTATCAAATATATGTTCACCTCCAGTCTTATGACCCGAAACCTTCATATGAATGACTGCTGCTTTTCCTTTATCAAAAATATTCTCAACTTCTGTTTGACAAATTATTTCATCTGAAGAAGAAAATGATTTGTAAAGCTTAATTGACTGTTCTCCATGAACAAAGTGTGAAAAAGCAATTTTCCCAAGCCTATTAAGTTGGAGTCCTGCCCCACCGACTATACAAGCATAACTAGGAAAAACCTTTAATCCTCCAGAGAATCCTTCATATAAAAACTGTAATTCGTCAACCTGAGCCCCAATCCCTAAAGCATAAAGTACTACATCTTTCCAATTATATTTAAAAGTAACCTCAGGAAATTTTTTTCCTATAACATCAAGATTTAATCCTGACAATATTTTATCACCTATAATTAAATATTTTTTTTTCTTTAATATTGAATATTTATTGTCAAATAATACTTATTTCTTATTTGAATTTAATATGTTAAATAAATCCACTCCTCTTTAAGCCTTCGACAAGCCATTCCATTGTTCTTTCTAAAACTTCAATATATCCTAACTTGATAATTTTTGACTTGGGTATGAAAGTTTCATGAAACTTGAGAGCTAAATAATTATATGAAGGATTTTCCTTATACCACTTAATAATTGAATTTTTTGTGGCAAAGTGTAATTCTTCCATACTATTTATTATTTGATCGAAATCCTCATCTTTCCATACTCCATAATGGGCTAATGATATTGAATTCAGTTCATCTTTCATACTCCTCAGTCTCTGAAATGTTTTTAATAATTCCGATTCATGGAAATCTGGTGGCATATAAGTCGGTTGAAAGTAATAAATACTAGATTTATCAATAATTGCATCACCAGTAAATATATTTTTATTTTTTTTGTCAAATAGCGCAATAGAATCCATAGTATGACCGAAAAAGTTAAGAACTTTTAATTCTAAACCATTTAAATTTATAATTTGATTATCATTTAACGGCGTGACTCCTTCTATTGGTTCCGTTTCGGCTGCAAATACACCATTAATCTTATTAGGATTTTTTAAATTGTCTATTGCATTTTTCGATGCTAAAACTTCAATATCTGTATCATTTATCAATTTCTGAAATTCATGGGTACCATCTGTATGATCAAAATGAGAATGTGTAAGCAAAATCTTATGTATGGGATAAATTTTAAACTCTTTCAACTTTTCAATGATTTTGGGCACTCCTGCTCTTTCAGAGGCATCGATCATCATTCGAGTGCCATTATTTTCAATAACATACATTGATAGACTTCCCTTTCCTCCAAATAAATATCCATCAATTAACCACGTGTTCTCATTAAATTTTCCTTCTTTATTTATAAAGACCATTATAATTACCTTCTGAGATTTTTTCCTAAATAATTTTGTAAAATGAAATAGATAAAAAGAATTTTAATATAAGGTTTATTTTATACATCTATATTTTCTAGTACTGTTGCTAAGCCCTGTCCGCCACCAACACACGCATTAGCGACGCCATATTTCGCTTTTTTATCTTTTAATATACGTGCTAATGTTCCAGTAAGACGAATCACTGTTGATCCTAAAGGATGGCCGATCGCAGTAGAACCTCCCATAACATTGACCTTTTCTTCTGGAATATTGAATTTATTCATACAGTTAAGAGTCACAATTGTAAATGCTTCATTAATTTCCCAGTAATCTATATCATCTGCTTGTAAGCCTGCATGTTCTAACGCTTTTCGAGTTGCAGGAACGGGTCCTCTCCCCATAACTCTTGGATCTACTGCTGCCCATCCAATTGAAACAATTCTCGCCATTGGTTCTAATCCTCTTTTTTTTGCCTCTTCTGCCTCCATAAGAACTGCTGCGGTAGCACCTGCATTTAAAGGAGATGAATTTCCCGCAGTTATTACACCTTCCTCAGTTCCTTCTCTCTCAATATACCCCTTTTTGCCTCCATTTTTTTCTAAATAAAATGGTGTAGCTATTCTACGCAATCTTGCAACTCCTTCAAGAGTAGATTTTCTTGCTGCCATATCTCTATCAATTATCATTGGCTCATCAGCATTGCCCTCAACATGACCTTCAATAGGAATTATTTCACCTTTAAACCATCCAGCTTCTTGATTTTTGACTGTTAAATTATGACTCCTTACTCCAAATTTATCTAAATCTTCTTTTGTAAATCGTGGTACTTCTTCTTCATATAATCTTTGGGCAGTTTGTAACATATTAATCGAATTCATTATATCAATATTTGGATTATAATACTTGCTGTTCTTGTCAGTAAATCGTTCCCATTGTGGATCAATACCTACTCTGCGAACTCTTGTCATATGTTCAAAACCAGTTGCTAAAACTCTTTTACTATTACCCGTCATAATATGCATTATCAATGCATGCATCCCAACGCCTGCTGAAGCACATTGTTTATCAATCATAAATGAAGATACTTCATTTGGAAATCCTGATAAAAAGAGAGGAATTTTTCCTCCATAAGTCCAATTTTCTAGTACTCCAGAAGCAATCCCTATCGATGCTTCTTCAATATCTTTTTTAGTAATACCTTTATCCGCTAATTGTCCATCAAAAAACTTAATTAATAAATTCGCAAGTAATTCATCTCCACGAATCTCACCAAAAACATCTCTTTCGGGTTGTTCTGGTCTGGAACGTGAAAATGCGGTTCGAGCATAATCAATTAACCATACATCTTTTAAATTCATTCTATTTTCACTCTTTTTTTATGACATTTTCTATTGTAAAAAATTTCATTTATTTTAAAATTTATTGAGTTGATGAAATTGAAGAAAAAC
>CAYNEU010000522.1:0-3029 GCA_964396275.1 uncultured archaeon
TGATTGATGGATGAGGTCCACC
Organism: uncultured archaeon; assembly: GCA_964396275.1. GTDB lineage: Archaea > Asgardarchaeota > Lokiarchaeia > Sigyniarchaeales > SOKP01 > Loki-b32. The sequence continues at coordinate 23 of CAYNEU010000522.1, forward strand.
AACAACTACTATGCAACCGGGATTAATTGAATGTTTTATAATAAAAGCAATTTCTATAGTGTTTAGATAATGAAATGAACTGTAACAAGAATTGCTACCAAATTAAAGTTGAAGTCATCGTAGGTTTTAAATATTAATTTTCTAAGTTTTTTTCTATATTTATGAATATTTTTGTAAGAGAAGGGAGGTAATCGTTCAACTCTTAAGTCCAGGTATTCCTCTTCAATATTATATTTTAGTGTGGTTTTTCTTGAATTTAAATAATTTGAGATACGTAATACTCCTGAAAGGAAATAAGGTCGATTTTTGGATTCCTCAGAATGAATATAAAGAATTTTAAAATTTTGAGCTTTCATATTTATGCCAGATCTGTGGATGTCTTATTATGAAAATTTATCTTTATAAACCAAATGAATTCTTTTTCAAGTATAAAAGAAATAAGTGAAAAATAAACAGTAATAAGCTAACCATGAAATAAAATCTCTAAGTAAAGATGCATTCCATCTCAAAATACTAAAAAAAAAATATGTTAGCTTTATCGCATTTCTCACTTTAAACATATTTAAGGTGTCCCATATCCACCAGACCATGCATGTCCGATGCCCGACATATGGAGAAAAGCGGTCAATAAAGCTAATAATCTTGATATTTTATTTCGAATTTTCAAATGAATGCACCAAGAAAACTGAATTTTCTTATGATTTATTTAAAATTTAAATATATAAATTCCAAGAATATGAATGGAAACAATAAAAAGGAAAAATATAATGTCGCTTTTTCAGATCCATTATAATATAGAATTTTAAGGTCCACCACCATTACCACCCCAAGCTAAACCTGTTGTGGACCTGGTAAGGAAGAGTGAAATTGCTGAAAAAAAAGCTAAAATTAAACTTATTTTTGTGTGTAATTTCAATAAAACCACCACGATTTGGTATCATCGTATCTAAAGAAACATATTTAAACTTCGAAAAATTTTAACAAAAGTTAAAAATTAACAAATCCATTTTTTTATTCAAAAGAATTGAATCAAAACATAATGAAAAAATTAAGCAACAATCTCTTTAAATTAGTTTTCAAAATCTTATAGAAGTAAAATAAAAATGTTAATAATTTAGTTTATCGTCTTATAAATTAGAAATAAAAAAGGAAAATACAAAAATTAGCTTTATTATAACATTATTCTAAAAGAAATTAAGGTCCACCTTCACCGGCATTTACAGCCAAACCAATAACAAGCATTCGAAGCCCAATGGAAATCATAGTCAATAAAGCTAGCGATAATTTAATTTTATTATTTATTTTCAAGTAAATTCACCCAAAAGAGTCAAATTACTATTAAATTTTTAATAAATATATATTTAAATTCCAATAAAAAGCAAGAAAAATTATTAAAATATAAAGATTTTAATGTTCAGTTCTTTAATTTTTTTTAAAAAGGTTTATAAAATTGAATAACGAATGCCACAAATTCCTAATTTAAAATTTTTAGAAAAATTATCTGAAGTAGAATTAAATAACAATTTCGATTTGAATGTTCAAAATCTTCTTAATCAAATACAATTATATTTGAAATTGAATCCTTTTCAAGAAAAAATCAAATTTATAATTAGCAAAAATAATGCTTTTGATACCTTAAAAAACAAAGATATTTTTAATATTGGGGTTAATAGATATATTGAAAATAATGTTTTGATAATAGAAATCTATGAAAATTATTTAAAATTTCTACCTTTTATTTTGTTAAGAGAAATTTATAATTTATTTATTCCACAAGAATTAAAGAATATCGAATTGGTACAAATTGTCATCAATCAGATAATCTTAAGTGATCTTACTAAATTCACATATTTAAACGAATGGAAATCAATTATTAGAGGAAAACTTGAACATTATGATCTTTTAAATAAAGGAGTAAATCGTTTTTTTGCATTTGATCGTTTAGAAAGATTTTTTAAGCTCTATCGATTACAAACACCAAATAATCCTACTCAATTCTTTTTTAAATATCTTAGAAACAACGTCTTCTTAATTAGTGATAGAATTAAAACTTGTTATGAGGAAGATATACATGATATCTTTTTCAGTGAATTTATTAATTATATATCGAAATCAATGACCAATGATGAGATCGTAGAATCTATTAGAAATTTAATATTTATCTTTTATAAAGTAAAGAAGTACAAGGATTTCCTCAGTTATAAAAAGATTTTTTATGAACTTAAAGAAAGTCAGGAAATTAAAACGAAATTAAGTTTAAGAAAATTTGATGTTAATATAAACTGGATAAAAAAATATAGTTATATAGCTCCTTCTTATCAATTAAATTGGCATGCAATAGATGTATGTGTTATAACTATATTCTTAATTTTTAATCCAATATTAGAAAAATGTAATATTTTTAAGATAATTGAAGGTTCTCCGTTCTTCATATCTCCAAAAATTTCTTATAACAGTTTTGCTGTTGAACTAAGTGGTTATGTTATTATACCTAGACATTATTTAGAGGATTTTATTAAATATATTAGAAGATTGAGAAGTTATAATTATATCACTAAGAGTTATTGTTTGCTCCGTAATTCCCAAGAACACTTATTAAATTTAAATTATTTTAGGGAATATTCGCAAAAATACAGAATTATAAATCCTAACCATAAAGTTTATGATAGAAGATATGAAATCGAATTTCAGATGGATTTTGGTCATGTTTTTTCTAGTGTTGAACTTTCTCTTCTTGATTTTTTAATACTTGATAGATTGAGAATGTTTTCCGTATCTGGTTTTGGATTTGAAAGAAGAGTTGAAACACTAAAGATATTAAAATCAGATTTAATTGATGAGATTATCACCCAGCATGCTCTCATAACAAATTTAAAAAATATATCAAATAAATTTTTTGTTTCAGAAATCCTAAAATTAGAGTTCTTTCAGTTTCTTAACAAATATAAAAATTTTGGATTTTTCTATATAAAAAATATATTAGAAGAATACTTAGTTGTTTTAAACT
>CAYNEU010000523.1:0-1771 GCA_964396275.1 uncultured archaeon
CGAAAATAGAAAGTGATTTTGATTTATCAAAGGAAGTTAATGTAGCCCTTAGGCTTTACTTTTTAGAGATGAAGGAAAATCATATATATAATAGAATGAAGCAAGCATTAGAAATGTCTGAAAACAGTACATTAAATAGAATTGAAAATGGGGATGCAATAAACGAATTTAAGATAGGAATCATAACTAGTGGTGTATCATACAGCTATGTACTCGAAGCACTAGTCTTTCTTGAATTAAATGTACCACTTTTCAAAATTGGCTTCATAAACCCCCTTCCAGTGAAAAAACTAACATCTTTTCTTGAGAGATGTGACCAAGTATTTGTTGTAGAAGAAAACGATACCTTTCTTGAAACTCAGGTTCTTGCTATTGCTCAAATGAATAGTCTTAAAGTGAAGATTCATGGGAAGGATCCATTCTCTTATTCTAAAGAAAATTCATTTTTACCTATTGTAGGAGAGTTAAATCCTACTACAGTTGCTTTAGCATTGATAAAGATAACTGGTTTAAAATCTAAAGTGGATTTAAACGTAATTAATAATAAGAAATATAATATAATGGAAAGAAATCCGATATTGTGTTCCGGGTGTCCTCATAGAACAACAGGATATGCATTACAAAAAGCAGTTAAAAAAATTAAATCAAATTCAGGAAAAAATATCTATTTTTACCAAGATATTGGATGCTACACTCTTTTAGCACTCCCTCCTTTCTCTTTTGCTAATGTTAAGTATTGTATGGGGTCAAGTATAGCTTTAGCTCAAGGAGTCGCCCAATCAAGTGATAGTTTGAACATTGCAATTATAGGGGATGGTACTTTTTTTCATTCTGGAATTCCGGCACTTTTAAATGGAATCTATAATAAAACCCCAATTTTGGTATTAATATTAGATAATGGATGGATTGGAATGACAGGGCAACAACCTCATCCTGGAAGTGACACTCGCTATTATAAAGAGGGAAATCTTAAGAAAAGGATTGATTTAGAAGAATTTCTGCATGGTACGGGAGCTAATGTTGCAGTAATTAGGCATAATGAAAAGAAAGATGAGAAATATATTTCAGAATTAAGAAATCTCATTTATGAAAAAGGATGTGATATAGTAGAAAATAAAAAATTACATGTTATTCTTATAAAGGACGAATGCATTCAAAAAACAGTGAAAAGACAACCAATCATAATAAGATATGTTGACCTTGAACTCTGTAATAATTGTGGTATATGTTATAGTCAATTTTTATGTCCTGCTATTGATGAAAGAGATAATTCTGCCTTTATAGATTCAAATTTATGTTTAGGTTGTGGAATATGTGAAGAGATCTGCCCAAGTAATGCCATTAATATGGAGGAAGAATTATGACTTTTGATAATTTCAATATTGTAATTACAGGTTTAGGTGGCCAAGGTCTAATTCGTTTATTACAGATTTTAGGTCAGGCGTTAGTAAATCAAGGGTATAAAGTAATAACATCTGAAACACATGGTCTTAGTCAAAGAGGAGGTAAAGTGACATGTTTCCTTCGCTTTGGAAATAAATTAAATGCTCCAATTCCGTTGGTAGGGAAGGCGGATATGATAATTGATTTAGAAGTAAGCAGTATCATAGATGTGTTAAAATATACTAATATTGACAAAAGTACTAAATTAATTATATCTACCTATGAGAAACATGATATTAATAAGGAATATCCTTCCTTAGATCCTCTACTTAATATGCTATATGAAAATTCCGACAATATTTACTTTATTCCAGCTATGGAAATTGCC
>CAYNEU010000524.1:0-4590 GCA_964396275.1 uncultured archaeon
TTATATATCGCTTGAGTTTGTTTAGAAGCATAATTTTTCATATTTTGACTCTCATCTATGATAACTCCACTAAATTGAATTGTTTCTAGGAAGTTAATATCATTTCTAATAGTCCCATAGGATGTTAGAAAGATTCGATGCTGTTTTAAAAATTCTGGAAGGTCTGATGCTTTCATATATCGTTTTGGACCATGATGAAATATTACTTCTAAATCAGGTGCAAATTTCTTAAATTCACGGTACCAATTAAATAATATTGAGGTGGGACACACAATCATAACAGCTCCGGGATTCTCTGGAAATTCTTCTTTTAAATGAAGTAAAAACGCAATTACTTGAATCGTTTTTCCAAGTCCCATATCATCAGCTAAACATAATCCAAAATTAAATTTTGTCATATTACCCATCCATTGAAGGGCTTCTTCTTGGTAATGACGTAATTTACCATTAAAGGATGAAGGACAAGAAACCTCTTCAAAAGAGTCTATTGATTGAATTCTACTAATAATTTCACTTAATTCTCCTTCAACAACTACATCATACTTATGACCATTTTCTTTTAATTCAATTTCTCCCATTAAACCAAGCTTTAATGCATCCATATAACTTTTTGTTTCAGATTCTTTAATATTTTTTAAATCTTCAAGATCTTGTTGGTCTACTAAAATCCATTCTCCTCTTAGATTAGTCAGAGGTTCGTTAGAGTTGATTAAATTATGGAACTCATTTTCTGTGATTCTTTTTCCTCCGAGTTGGGCTTCCCATTTTGCCTCTAGCATTGAATTGATACCGAATATTGATGGTAATACTGTAGATTTTCCTTTTTTTAGCTTTTTTACATCTTTTGATCGAATTATTAACCTAGCTGTTAAACGTTGTTTTCCTCCTCTTGTAAAGACATTAGGTAGAATAACATTAAATCCTATTTGAATTAAAAGATCTTTTGGATATTTCAAAAATTCCATTACCTCACTGGAAGTAAGTTTGATTTCATGTTGAATTTTTTCTAAAAATACTCTTTTGATTGGTGGAAAAATCTTTGCAGCTGTGCCTAAAGCTCTTAAAATTATTTCTACATAATGATTATTGCTAACAAGACTTTTTGAAAACCCTCCTCCTTTCAATTTATTCCCTTCCCAGAACTCATTTAAAGGAATAGTTTTATTTCCATCCTGTAGTAAAATGGAAAATATTAATAACCAATCATCTTCAATTTGTTCGGGATATTTTAGTTCTAGATTTAAGGTAAATCCTTGCTTTAATTGAAATCCTTGAGCAGATTGAGTCCAATTCCTAATTAAAGTAGGCAGTATCGTTTCATAGAATTCATCTACTCTAAAAGAAGAGTCTTTTTCGATAAGTGCTTTCAAATATTTATAATCCCAACTTAATTTAAAATTTGGATCTAGTTCTTTTTTCCTTTCAGTGCTATAAAATTCTTTAAAAGTTTGAAATTTACTTTTATTTAGTGTATAACGTATCAGAAAATCTCCAACACTATCAATAAATGTTGAAAAAATATAAGATGGGTGCCAGAGACCATTTGTTTTAATAATCCCCTCTTCACGGAAGAAATCTATGGGTAGACAAAAAGCGGGCCAAGAACTATTATTCAAAATAGATTTAAAACGATCATTATCAAATTGAGATTTTAAAATCAAACGCCATTGACCATTATAAAACTTTTGGGAGGTGCTTTCTAGCATAGGCACGAATTGACCTTTATTTAACAACTCAAAAATAAATTTTGTTAGAAGGGCCCATGTTTTAATTGAATTACTATAATGAATTTTACTACGATCAATATTTTCTATTATTTCTAGTTGGTAAAGTAATTTTGTAGCTGGTGAAATAGGTATAATTTTTCCTAAGTGAGATACAACTTGAAAGAAGTCCCTTGAAACAATTTCATCTTTTTTTCTATTTGACAAATTCAGGGGAATTGCAAGGTTAATTTTACAAGACAAAAGTTTTTTTATTGGAATACGTGGAAGTGTGAGTTTTATCTGTTCTATAAGTACTTTTTCTGATTTATTTGAGGGAATCCATAAAAGAAAAAAGCTGGTATTTCGAGGAAGTTGTTTTTCTCCAGAAATCAATTCAAAACTACTTGAAGGCTCATTCCAGTATGTTGCAGGAATATAAATCAATTCAAGTTTATTAGCTAATTTCATGTATTTATATCGCTCAAATGCAAGGTAAATTATCTATTTTACTATATACTAATGATAAATTAATTTTGGGAACTTGTTTTCCATAGATAATTCTTTTTTGACAATCTCATTTAACAATTCTTCACGTTCTTTTCCAGCAAGAACTTCTAATTTTCTAATACTTAATGGGTCAACTTTTTCTCTTAATAATTTGATCTCTCTAATTAATGGTGGTTTTGTTTCTTTTATATTTTTTGAAATAATTAAATCAAATCCCGTTGATTCTTTAATGCTTTCAACGTCAATTCCAGGATGATTTGAAGTTAATCTCATTTTTTTAGTTATTTCATCAAAATCTAAATAGGCTAAATTGGTTATTACGCATTGAGGACCAGCTCCACCACATATGGAAGGATTACCATCAGGAAAACCAACACCAGAAATAAAATCAAGTTTTTCAGTAGGAACAAAAGTTCTTATATCGTGGCGAGGAGTATAGAGAAAGGATCCACGAGCATAAAACATACTAAAGTCAAGAATTCCTGCTGCGCCGGGGAGTCTTATTTTTGGTTTGGTCCAATCTCCAATACATATATTATTGCTATTCCCATATTGATCAATTTGAGCGGGTCTGAAGAATTCAATTGTAGTGAGCTTATCAGAGGGAAGAGATTCTAATGTACATTCTACACTATCTTGAAATCGATATGTTCTTGCTGTATTCATTTCAAGATAAAGTAGTGAAACTTGTCGTGCTTCTTGTACAAAAGTATTTCCCATGATATAATGATATATTGCATCAGGGGCATGTGTTACCTTCGCCAATGTGAATGCAGCCCAAACCATTGGAGTTGCGACACCTACAATCATCACATCATCATTTCTAACTTGTCTTGCCATTAGAACAGTCATCATTTCATCAATAGTATAATCTTTTGAATATTCACTCATCAGTCAAACCTCCTATAATAATATATTAAAAATAGTTTGTACTCCACCTGTCTCTTCAAAATATTGAGCAGGAGTTTTATCTACAATAAATTTTTTCTTATAATCTTCAAATTTTGTTTTTAAATAACATTGAATATGAAGTGGATCGAACGTATATATAGGATAACACGAGGTTGGATGTGCTCCAAAAGGAAGTTTCACAACAGCATTAGTAGTTTGAATAGGTAATTGGGCTTTTCCAGGCAAATATCGAATATCCTCCGTTTCGACTAATTTTTCGCAAGTAATAATTGTTTTTTTAGCTGTTTTTCCCATATCTGCATCCATCCATACCGCTCCAGCAATATTACCATTCCCAAATACATCTGCGTATGGTACATGAATTATTGCTACATCTAAGTCGATCTTAGGGACTGCCATAACCTGAGTTCCAGAACCAAGAGGGTCATCAATTTGTTTAATATCGTTCCTTACTTTTGGTATATCGGTTCCAATAAGACCTTTTAAAGGCATAAAAGGAACTTTTAAATATGAGGCTCTTAAGCCTAAAGCTATAGTTGCTTCGCTTTCTTCAGATATTGTGATTGAACCAGATTCTACTGCCTTTCGGAAATGTGGTGCCATTCCAAAAATCTCCATTCCAACAAAACAAGATCGTACTTCTGAAACACATCCTCCAGCAATTAACATATCAACTTCAATACCGCCAACAAATGTACAAATTGTTAACTGTTTTTTATTTTGCCGTATAATTTCCCGGCAAGCACTTATTGGTTTTCTCCAGAAAGATAACCCTCCTATCCCTACTAGATCACCATCTTTTATATATGTAGATATAGCTTCTTCTAATGACATTAATTTATTAATTCTCATGAAAACTCTCTTTCTTTAATTAAATAGCTATAACTCAATACTTTAAAATAATAATTGTTTATTAAATTAAAATTAATATAATCCTAACCTATTAAAAAAAATAATCGGGTAGAATTCTTATAAGTGCTTTTTAATTAAATGGTTTTAAAAATTCTACAGAGAAACAGTTTTATAAATACAATATCTTTATTAGGACTTATATAAATGAAAGTTTAATGATGTGTCCTACTTTACTATTAGCTTTAAATATAAAAATATTTTCCTATATATTAGATAATCACTATAACAATTTTAAGAAATTCTTAAGAGAAATTCTTTTTTATCTAATTCAAAAAAAAAATTAATAGATTCTTATAATTTTAAATGATAATTATCTGACGTATCAATTTTTCATTAAAATAAATCTTGGTTCATTAATTTATAGAATGTTTTGAGCATTCTAATTGATTCTAATAATAACATATAGTTTATAAATAATTAATTATTTAAATTAACGGTTTTACTAACTAATTTTAATTAATATTGAGATATAATTTTAAAGATGACACTTAAAGGGTTACTAATTTCATGAGCAACGAATTGGAATGGTATAATTTAGATATTAAAGATGTTT
>CAYNEU010000525.1:0-4958 GCA_964396275.1 uncultured archaeon
ATTCATTAATGAAAGATCTTTTTTCCCAAAAGCTGCATAATATGCAAGTGCCGAAAATTGAAACATTTTACATCCCCAATATTCTATCCACCGTAAATTTTTCGATTGTTCAGTATTATTTGAAATTGTAACTTGAGAAATGAGCAAAGGATCATCTCCATAAGGTGCAAAAATAACTTGATCCACTGATAAATTATGCCCCTTAACAATTTTACGAAAATATCCAATTCCAAAAATTCGATCAAAAGAGTTTCCGTTTCCCGAATAAAATGTACTTAATATATTTTCTCCATCAATTAAGTATCCAAACCCTCCTGCGAATTGATTTTGCTCGGGATCATAATCATTAAGGAATTTTGGACATCCTTCATCTTGACGAACTTGAACATAACCAAAATTTGAAGCAACTCCAACTAAGCGATCGTTTCCAACTTGGTGTAGATGTTCTATATTAGAGCGCAACTTTTCATTTAAAGGAGTAATGGCTTTAGGATCATTTATTTGGTCGCAAGTATAACGATAAGCAGGTAATCCGAATTCATCTTTAATCCATTCACCAAAATAACCAGAACCAAATGATTTTTTAGACATTTTTCAAAAGATACTCTTAAATAGTGTTATATTATAAATTCCCGCTAATATAAGAACTTTCATATTCTTATTTGTAATAAAATCTTACGTGGTAAAAAAGTCTTTAAAGTAAGAATACTTTTTTGGTTTATTAATTAAACAAAATGATACTAAAATGAATTGGATTCTCACTGATCTTGGAATTGTTGGAATAACGTTCTTTTACGTTATATTGGCGATTTTTATCCCCCTTATATTATATAAAAAAGAAAAAGTATCTAAATTTGGAGCGAGAAAATCAGTCCATATGTTTGCAGGATTAGCGATATTAAGCTCGCCATTTTATTATTGGCCATTTTGGCCAACTATAATTGCAGGCACTTTGACATTGTTAGTATATTTTAGCTCTAAAGAATCAAAAGTAAAGCAATTAAAAGATTTATATGATGCGATCTCTGAAGAGCAGGAAGAAAGCTTAAGTAGAGCCTTTCTTCAAGGTCCATTTTTTTATTGTATTTCTATAACAATACTTGTCTTTATATTTGCGATCTTTGCCCCAGACCAATTCTATTTTCCAATAGCTGGAGTTTTAATTATGATTGTTGCTGATACTTTAGCTTCAGTAATAGGAAAACGTTGGGGAAAGATAAGTTTGTGTCTTAAATATACTAATTCAAAAAGAACCTTAGAAGGAAGTTTAACTTTCCTTGTTACTGCATTTCTATTATGTATTCTCTCTTTTTTCCTATTCGGGACTCTTATTCCAACATTTCAAGAAGCATTACCTTTTCCTACGATTTTAACTTATTCATTAATTACAAGTGCACTCGCGATGATTATTGAGCTTATTTCTCCAAGCACTTATGATGATTTAACTGTTCCTATTGGCAGTACAATAATTATTTACCTTTTGACATTACTCTAACATCAGAAAATCTTTTATTTTATCTCAAAAATTAATTAAAAATATAAGATCCTTTATTATGGAAAACATAGAAAAATCCTTTGATGTTATAATAGTCGGAGCTGGTACAGGCGGAACTACTGCCGCAAGATTTACAGCAAAGAAGGGTTTAAATGTATGTTTAATTGATAGAAAACAAAGAGGAGATATTGGAGATAAAATATGTGGTGATGCCGTAGGAAATGAAATTTTTGATACATTAAAGATAAACCATCCAAAAAATGAAGAATTATCATGTCATATAAAAGGTGCGAAATTATATTCTCCAAATCTTAAGAAATGTATTACTCTTTTAGATCCAAAACAAGCAGGTTATATCGTAAATAGATTAGAATTTGGACAAAGATTATTGAACGAAGCTTTTGATGCTGGTGTTAAACAATTCTTAGATAAAACACTGGCATTAGATTTGATATATAAAAATGGAACGGTAAATGGACTTCAAGTTAAATTAGAAAATGGAGAAAAGATTAACCTAAATGCAAAAATCGTTATTGATGCGAGTGGATTTTATTCTCCCTTAAGAAAAAAGGTGAAAAGTTCATTAATTGAAAAAAAGATATCAAAAAACGATAGTATTTTGTGTTATCGTGAGATTGTGAAATTTTCACATACAGATCAACAAGTAGATGATCCCGAATATATTACAATAATTCTAGATCAAGAAAAAGCTCCTGGAGGATACATCTGGTATTTTCCAAAAAACGAGTCTTCTGTTAATATAGGAATTGGTACCTTTATGGATTATCGAGGTAAAGTTAAGGATTTATATAAAAAAAATGTATTTCAAGAATTTATTAAAACATCTAAAGTTAAAATTCTCTCAACTGGAGGTGGTGTAGTTCCTGTAAGGAGACCACTATGGTCCTGTGCTGATAATGGATTTATGTTAGTAGGAGATGCTGCCTGTCAAGTTAATCCACTTCATGGGGGTGGGATTGATCCCTCTATGAGAGCGGGATTTCATGCTGCAAATTCAGCAGTTCATGCTATAGAAAATAATGATAATTCTGTAACCGAGTTATGGGATTATAATTATAATATAATGACAAGTTTTGGAGCTGAATTTGCCTCATTAGATTTATTAAGAATTGTTCTACAAAATCTTTCAAATGAGGAATTAAATTTTGGCTTAGAACGAGATTTGTTGAGCGGAGAAGAAATTTTAGAAATTTCCTCAACAGGTGGGTTAAATTTATCTTTAATTAATATGGCATCTAAAGCTTTTAAAGGAATTTCCCAACCAAATTTATTATTAGATCTAAATTATCTTAGGATAAAAATGAACGAGATCGCGAAACTTTATAAAAAATTTGCTAACAAATTAGATCAATTTTCTAATTGGAAAGAAAAAGTTATTGCAATATATGATAAGATTGAAAGAATGATTGTGAAGATAAAAAAAAAATAAAGAAATTAAAAGATGTGAATTTTATGGTTGATATAATAATTGATGAGTATATTGAAAAAAGTACTTATGAGTATTTAATTAAAAAAATCAATGCTGAAGGTGCTTTGCATTTTTCTTTAATAGATCCTGATCCTTTAAAACAAGGACCATCCAAAGCGGGAAAAATGGCAAAATATGCTGAAGATGCTGGTACTGATGCCATTTTAATAGGAGGAAGTACTGTTTTTGATCAAACCTTTGTTGATAACACAATAGTTGCAATTAAGGATAAAGTCTCGGTCCCAATTATTATTTTTCCTGGAGGTATTAGTAATGTTTCCAAACATGCTGATGCTATTTTTTTTATGTCTTTACTGAACTCATCAGATCCTTATTCCATTATTGGTCAGCAAGCCCTTGCTTCATATACAATTAAATCTTATAATTTAGAATATATATCAATGGCTTATTTAATAATAGAACCTGGAGGTAGTGCTGGTTGGATAGGGAATGCGAAATTGTTACCTAGAAAGAAACCTAAATTAACTGCAGCTTATGCTTTAGCGGCAGAAATGTTTGGTTTTAAAATTGTATATTTAGAGGCTGGTTCGGGAGGAGAAAAAATTCCAATTGAACATATAAAAACCTGTTCATCAATTCTTAATATTCCAATTATCGCGGGTGGAGGGGTTGACAATAAAGAAGATGCGAGAGCTATAGTGGACGCTGGAGCAAATGTCATCGTAATGGGTACGTATATCGAAAATAATGTACTTAAAGATAATGGAAACTCATTAAAAGGCATAATTGATGAAATTAAAAATGCTGGGAAATCTCAGAAAAAGAATTTTACTATAAGATAAAAAGTGTATTTTAATGAAAATAAAAGATGCCATCGAAATTCTTCGACCTATTAATGATTTAATGGGAAGTTTAACTGTTATTATAGGAATTCTAAATACAAGATTGGGAATTGATCCTGTTAAGTTAATTTTGAATCTAATTTTAGGAGTTCTTACTTATTTCTTTATTGCGGGTTCCAGTATGGTGATTAATGACTATTATGACATTGAAATTGATAAAATAAATCGTCCTGAAAGACCAATTCCCAGGGGTTCAATAACGCTGAACCAAGCAAAGATCTTATGGATAACAACATCTTTGATAGGCATCGCAATCGCTATTTTCCATAGTATTTTATTTAATATTGGATATTTAAATATTATTTTTGCTGTTTTTTTTGCTTTTATTGCCTGGTTATATGCAGCTTGGGGAAAAAAAAGTGGATTTATTGGAAACATTATTGTCAGTATATCCTTTTCTATAGGGCTTATTTACGGCGCTGTTTTAAACAATTCGATTATTCCTCCATATATATACTTCTTTTTCTTAACGGCATTCTTCCTTCTACTCTCTCGAGAAATTATTAAGGGGTGTGAAGATATTGAAGGAGATAAAAATGAAGGTGTAAAAACATTAGCTATTAAGATTGGGATTAAAAAATCAAAAAATTTATCTCTGATTTTCGCAATACTAGCTGTAATTTTCTTTATTTTACCAAATTTCACTAGTATTTTAAATCCAATGTTCTTTTTGATTTCGATGTTTTTTGGATTAGCTCTGACTGTATATACTATAACATTAATGTTAAAAGCCAATTTAGTAAAAAAGGATTTTAAAAGGATTAGTTTATTATTAAAAACATCCATGTTTCTGGGATTAATTGCTTTTATCTTTGCTAGCTTTTAACAATTCTAAAATATTGTTGAAATCTTTGTTTACAATTAAATCCTTTAATTTTTGCTTGAAATTATAATTTAATTTACTATAAGGAAAAGTTTGAATTAATTTTCTAACTTGGTTTAATCCTAGATATTTCCTTGTGTACTCCGCATCTGAATATTTATAGGTTGTGAGGAATTCACTGTCCAATTTCTCCCTAAAAGCTTCTAGTATAAAATTAAAATAGTCTTTTAGTAATTTCTGTTCCTCTTGTGTAATCTTAGGCTCAAAAAATACTTGTATTGGATGAGT
>CAYNEU010000526.1:0-6425 GCA_964396275.1 uncultured archaeon
TACCCTATAAGGATCTTCAGAATTACATATTATTTAATACTTTGGCAGATTTTATGAACGTATTGAATGAAAAAAAGGCTTTAAGAGAAAATAATAGAGATTATATTGAAATTTTAGATGATCTAATAAATATTTTAATTATTGAGATATTTTTTTATGAAAAGTTCCAATTTGATGGCTTAAATTCAGAATTAATTAAATTAGTTTCTCTACATATAATAAATAGGGAATTGAATTCAATTCAACTCATCCAAGATTGTATTAATAATATCCAAGATGATGAAGAAATAAGAATCCAAACAAAAAATATAAGAAACCATCCCTGGGTTAAAATAATAGAGGATTATATTAAAAAATAAAAATTAGTAATTCATAATAGGAATTTTTATTTTGTTAATATTATCGTATGATCAGAAATAATTCTTCAGCTCTGAAAGTCAAACTCAAAATTCAAATTAATAATTTAATAACAATTTATGAACAAAAGGCAGAATGTGGAGTATTTTTTAAGCTCAATCCAGAAAAATCGCCATTAGAGATTTTAGGAGTATTGAATTTCTTAAAAGACCGAATAAAAAAATGGGGAAATACAAATTTATTCAGTTACCATGGTGATTTGTTTAGTAGAGGGGATGTTCTTGTAGTTGGGGCCAGAAATTTAGAAGAAGCAATAAGCATAATAATATATATTTATTTATCTAATGTTGTGGATAATGAGGATGGAATTAATTACCTAATTGAAAAATTAGGTTCGAATGAGCTTGAACTGTTTTTAAGAAGACAAATTTCAGATAATATTGAAGAAGGTTACTCTATTAATCCTGATTTAGAATCAAAATTAAGAGATCATATAGATGAAATAATTTATGATCAAAATAGTGAAAATATAGATCTATAACATCTCTGAATTATTTTCTTCCCTTTTAATATTCCTTGAAAGATATATTAGAAGTAGCAATATTATAGGACCCAGAAATGTTAAAAACCAATTTAGTCCAAATAAATATACTTCAAAAACATAACCTGCGATTATAGGGGTTAAACCAAAACCCATACCTATTATAATTTCATTAATTGTGGCATATTTTGAAGTATTTTCAGCGGTTCCATATTCTAACATTATCTTTAAACCAACTCCGTGGATTAAGCCTAAGAATAGACCTGCGATAGCAGTTATAATTGAAATATACCAAATATTTCCAAGAAGAACAATTGTGAATGCAATTATGCTAATAAAAATAATACTTATTAATGATGATATTTTTCTACTATAAATTTTCATTGAATTTATCCAAGTTAATCCAAGAAGTTGCATCGTTTGTAACCCACATTGTACGAGATAAGTTAGATAAGAAAATTCCTCAGATAAGAGAGCTTTTACAAGAATAGGATAGCCAAAAATAAATATTGATTTTGAGATCGCTAAAAACATTATACAGAACCATGAAAAAAGTACAGGATATACAATCATAGGTGTTTGTGAATTAACTACTAAATCCTCTTTAATATCTAAGTGAGAAAGGGGATCTTCTGATTGATAAATCACAATTTCTTGTGAAATAAAGGTTGTTTCCCTCTTTTTTATAAAAAAACTTACAGGGATTAATAGAAATGATAAAGCCCAGGAAATAATCATAGCAAAAAAATCACTCCAAGAAAATGCCCAAAGAAAACCTACAATAAGTCCAATAATAAAACCCGCATTCCAAGAAAGATTAAAAAATCCAAAATTTTTTTTTGATTTTTTAGAACTACTTACTTTTCCCCATCGGCTTAAAAGGCTTAAGCAGTTTGGCCAATACAATCCCATTGTCAATCCCAATAAAATCCGACAGATTATTAAGAACCAAGCCTCGGGATAGATAATTTGAAGACCAGTTAATAAAGGTGTCAAAATGGAAGTTAAAATAAGAGCATTTCTTATTCCTAGAAACTTTTTTGTAAGCAATTGTCCTAAAATTGGCGCAAAAATATAGGTTATAGATCCCGCTGATGAAATAAATCCTAAAATACTCGCTCTAATACCAATATCATAATATAGATAATTATATAAGGCTCTTTCAAAAATAGACACATAAAATAACCTTATAAAGCCAAGTAAAAATAATGGCCATGCTCTATAGTTTACAGAAGCGTGATTTTGGTTTTGAAGAGTCTTATTCGGGGTTTGCAAAATACTATCCCTTTCCTTGTCAAGGTAAAACGTAAAATTGTGCTTAATTCAAATACTTTCTTATGAATAAGTAGAAATAAATAATTGGATTGCTATTTCATATTTATAACAATCTACTAGGGAGATTTGAATAAATGAAAAATATAAAGGTAAAGGTAACGTTGTTATTAGGATTTTTAACTCTTATTGCTTCAATCCAACCTGTGTTCGCATTAAACCAATATTCTGTAAAACCTGGGGCGCATTTTAGATGGAACGCGACTAAATATATCTTTATAAAAGATGGCTTAGGTCTTGACAGTAATCTTGAGTACACTCTTTCTTATTATTTTGCATTTAACTTTACTGATTGGGGCTCTATTTCGGGTTTAGACTATGTCAATGGTGTAGCAGATAACAATGGAACTGTTGGTGCCTATGAGATAAGCCATGAATATTATTATGGACGCTCACCCGTATTATCTTGGGTAACATCAATTCTTGATACTTCTGGTCCTTATCCAATCTATGTATATTTAGTATGCGAAACTGAAATTGAGCAAACTACGAAACCAAGTTTACAAAACCTAGCTGCTAACTCATGGCTAACATTTGGAGAACCATCAACCTATACTTTTACACTTACAGGAACCTTTGTTGATGATGATGTAACTACATATTTTACTGGAAATATTGAATTTAATTCTGATAAAGTCTTAAAATATGTAAAAGACGAATTGATTATGGAAAATAATACGATCAGTCAAACTTTATCGATTGAGAGGTATATTTGGTCCCTCACATATACACCGGGAACAGATACGGGCAATGGCGATACAAACGGTATTCCTGGATTTTCGCTTTACATAATATTATTCGCTGTGGCATTAGGCATTATATTAACCCTTTCAAAAAAGACTTATTTTAAAACTAAAATAAATTAGGTCAATTTTTTTTTTTTAATTTACTCTTTTCTTCAATTTCGGTAAAAACATTGGCACGTTATTTTTATAATCCTCATATTCTTTACCAAATTCTTTAATTAACTCCTTTTCTTCCTTCCATGATATCAGAAAATTTAATAAAATTACAATTGGTGATGTCAGTAAAGAGAAAAATGATGATAAAAGAATAGTGATTCCTATATGTGCCAATATTCCCCCAAAGTATTGTGGGTGACGTATTACAGAGTATAAACCGGAAGATATAACCTTTTCTGTTCTGTGAGTTTCGGCTACTTTTAAAGTTGTTTCTCTTACACTTCCAATTCCAAACCAAGCACCTATTATAATGAAAGGTAGCGAAATTAAGAGATGTGTTAAGGGAATTGATAAATTTATAAATGGAATATTTATCCTAAGATTTTCTACCAGTGGAATTGTAAAACGAGGTTGAGGAGAGAGCCATATGCCAAACCAAAATAAAAAAAAGCCCCATCCAGAAACCATACCAACGATATCACCAATTTTAATTCCTTTTACTTTTCCATATTTCTCTTGAAGCTTCAAATGTTCAACTGATAAAAAATGAAGATCCACCATAAAGCACATTCCTACTATTGAAGCAATAAAACAGATATACATTTTTTCAATCCAATCCTAAAAAAAGTACGAACTCTTATTCATTCTAATATTTGGTTTTTAATATAATTTATAATAAGGGATTTTCGAACCATACAAAGGAAATAATATATTTTTTCAAAACTTTTTCCTTTATTTTGCTATTAGGATGATTAAGTTTATAGAGAGAGGACCCTCGTCGATGTAATTCTTCTTCAATGTTATTTTGATTATTTGATTTCATTATAAATATTTTAGATCTATCGTTATATCTTTATCTTGAGACTTTTTAATTTGATAGGAAGCATAGTCTATAAAAATTTTAGGTTAAACTTATATCAACAGAATTCTTAAAAAACTTAATTGGTACAATATTAACCAAATATCACAACTTTAATCAGGTTGTATCAATGGGAAAAGGAACTGTAAAGTGGTTTAACAAAAAAAAGGGCTATGGATTCATAACACCAGATGATGGATCTCCTGATATATTTGTTCATTATTCTGCTATACAAGGTGGATCTGATGAATTTAAGATAATATATGAAGGCGATATAGTAGAATATGAGACTACGGAGGGTCAAAAGGGCCCACAAGCTAGCAACGTCACAATAATTGAAAAAGGTCCTCGAACGAGTTCTCATGGCCGAAAGTCTTTTTATTAATAAGGTAGATTATTAATTATAAAAAAGAGTAAAAGGTTTAAATTTAAGGAATTTTGGAAGATATGAAATACATATAAATGAGTGTTTAGACTTCTTTTTAAAATTATTTTGCATCTTACAGATTCCCTTTTTTTTAATTTTATTTTAAAACAAGATTTTTAGTTTCAAGTATAAAATTGCTTTGAAATATCAGCCTTGGAAGAGAAAAACTTAATGAAAAAGGAAAAACAAATCATTAAACCTACTTTTTTTCTTATTAGTGTCCTAATTATATTGTATACTTCTCATTTTCTTTTAAAATAACTACATTATCAAAATTTTCACTAAACCATGCTGGATTATCGGTGTGAACAGGAACTATGACCTCAGGATTGATATTTTCGATAGTATTGATTAAATCGGATTTTGAAGCATGTCCAGACGCATGATACCCCTCACTAAATTTAGGTTTTAATCTATTACCTTCTTCAATAACTTCAAATCCATGAATTTCAAATCCTAGATATTTTAACCAATTATTTAATCTGACAAAATCAAATTCTGATTCCTCTTCAAATGCTTCACTTGAAGAATATATGTAGGTTCCTTGGTTAGGTTTAATGTCTAACAAGTTTTTCATGTCAAAGAAAGAAAAACATAGCAAATAGTTGTCTTGATTTTTTGATATTTTTGTAGGATCTACGTAATCCAGATCTCTCTTTTCATTGAGATATTTTTCCCAATTGGGTTGGGTTATTTTTAATTCTCCATATATTAAAAGATCCCTTAATCTATCCACGCACTCAGCCTTTTCAATAGCATTAAGTAAAAATGCATCTTTGGAGGTAATAATTAGTTTTCTTCCAATATTCGAAGCAATTTTTTTGAATATATCTAGTCTTTCAAAATTTCGGGCTGAAAAATCAGCTATGATTAATCCCGATGCATTTTCAGCAGTCTTTAGACAATTTTCATAGACAAGTTCTTCTGATTCAATCTTTTCTTCACTTGTAGCTCTCGTTCCTTCAATTATCAGTACAGAAGCATTCTTAGCTCTTTTGATGAAATCTTTGCTTTTCCATCCTCTTTTCCCATGTAAACGAAAATCTCCAGTATAGGCGATAGTATTTTCTCCAGAAAGAAGGTAAGCTGTGGCTCCAAGGATGGAATGATCGACTTCAAAAGCTTTCACTTCAATATCAAGGGGTAAATCATTTATATGAGATATTGTCCCCACCTCAAATTTTTTTCTTTGTTTAACGGTTGATGTTAAATACTTACGTAGTGAATCTGGAAAGCTATCAGTACATATCAAATTTCGTCCAATATCTGTATAACTATCCGCTTTAAAGACTCTATTATCTTCCATAGCGATCCTAGGAGAAAAATAGGCAGCATCAGATCCTAGAGCTGCAGTAGAGCAATCTATAATCCCTTTAATTAAAGCTAGGGTGATTGGAGATGCAACTATTGGAAAATCCGGTTTAAGTAAACCAATGTTGCCAAAATGGTCTAAGTGAGCATGACTGAGTAATATTGCATTTATATTCAAATTAGGAAATGATGATATATCATAATCTGAAGGAATTATATCTTTTCGGTAAATATTAAGTTTAGGGAGTAAATTCAATTGAAAAAGATCATAAATACCCCTTGACCGCCTCCAATTTAGAAATTCTTGGAAGAAATTTCCGTGTTTCTTGAAATTTAATCCAAAATCGAGAAAAATGCCTTTACCATTTTCCTCTATATATATTTTATTTCCTCCTATTGTGTCACTCCCATCAAATATTTGTATAGAAGTCATCTTTTCTGAAAATTTATTTTTTAAGATTTTATTTTCTTTTTGTTTAATTTATTACTGTAAAAATCCTTTTTAATTGATTACTTTTTTAAGAAAATTTTGAAAATCCAAATCAATAGCTAAGTAATCAGCATATTCAATGAAAATTTTTCGAGCTTTTTTAATTTAAGCTCCTGTTTAGGCTTGTTTTATTATTGAAATGCTTAAGTTATTTAATAACTAAATTTAAAAACTCTTTTCTAATTTTCTAATAATATCTTATAAGC